>CAYFZR010000062.1:0-46856 GCA_964347835.1 uncultured archaeon | reverse complement strand
TTGTATATTAGTTTGTAATAGTTTTAATAAGAATTATTGCTTTTTAGCTCAGAATATCTCTATAAAGTGTTATTAAAGTGTTATATCTTCTCTCTTGGGATAATGACCCTGGAAAAAGCCTTCGAAGAGTTTGTATTTTAATAAAATTCAACCTATTTAGAAAATTAGGTCTTTTCTCGGAATATTAAGTAGATTTATGTTCCCAATTCTTTTCTATTCTCAGTATATTTCTCGAAAAGCAAATAGCGTAATTATGAAATTGCTGGCAATCCACGCGATTGCGATACCGATTAACCCGATTTTTCCCATCAAAAAGTAACCCAGACCCAGAGTTACAACTGCAATGAATCCACTTATAGCTAAAACCTTTTTTACCTCCTTTGTAATGTACTTCATCGTCATAAAGATAAAATTTATAGCATAAGGGACGGCTGATAACGCGAAAAGTCGCAAGATTCCTGTAGCATAGTTAGAATAGTTTCTTCCAAACAAGAGTAAGAGCTTATCCGCAAAAAGTATGGTAGCGAGAATTAGAGGAATAAGTAATACGAACATAAATTTAACACTTCTCTTCTTATTCTTTTCAAAACTCTCTATATCAGTAGATACTTCAGCCATTAATGAGCCAGAGATGCTTAATGGAATTACAAATAAAAGTTCTGCAATCGACCATGAAACATAGAAATATGCAGCCATCTCAGCGTTAAGTACCTTAACTATTATTAAAGGTGAAATTGCCCCGGGAGATATGAGCAGAATTCCTACAATATAGCTTCCAAATGAAAAACCTAATAGCGGCTTAATAACTTCTTTATTTATACCTAATCTAAATTTATATTCAGAGAGAGTTCTTGGCATTAAAATAAGAACACCTACCAGAAATGCTACCAAGGAGGCAAATCCCCATGAGGAAAAGATTCCAAAAGTACTTTGATGTACCAACAATATACACAATGGTATTTTCAAAAAATTAAATGTCAAATTTTTAATTACTACATACTTCGCAATCCTCTCTGAAATAAACAAACTTTCTATTAGTAATGTAAGCACCCATACCGAAGTAAATAAGACGAAAAAGAATGTAAATTGAGGATCTTCTCTCACAAAAGCCAATTTAGGTACCCAAAAGGGAAGTACTATCAAAAAAATCAGAGATAAGAACAAGCTAAAAATCGATGTAATCGTAAAACAGGAGTTAATTATTTCCTCCTTTACGTTGCTATTTGGCAAAAACCTGATCAAAGTGATATTAAAACCGAAAGTTGCAAGCATCGCCAAAAAGATCATGGATGATATGATGGTTGATGCAAAACCAACTTCAGATGTTAAATAAAGATTAGCAACAATCACCCAAAAAAAGAAACCAAAAGCCGAGTAAACTGCCTTATCTACGATAAGATAAAGTGCATTTTTATAAAGCGGGCTTTTGATTTTTTCTTTAAGGATCTTTACGCTTTTATTTAAGTTTTCAATCATAATAATCTTTCACCCAGTTCTAAAATCATACCAATTCACCTTCCCAAATTTTTAGCATTGGGTTTATATAATCCTTCCTTACTATTGAAAAAAATCGATCATCTTTTAAGTAGAAAGCGCTTTTTCCTCATTGAATTCGGCTAAAATTGTTTAAAAATTCGAAATATTAGTTTTTTCAAGGTTAAAAATCGAAATAAGACTAGATTAAATTGATTGCATAAATGTGAAAGGACAATCACAAAAAAAATTTATAACAGGAAATGTTTAAAAGAAAGTGGAAATATCGGGAGGGTATTAATGGGAAAAAATGTTATCATGATTATCCTATTGGTTATTGCTTCATTTTCATGTGCAAAAATTGGTTACAGCAAACAATTTAAATCTACGGAAAATATTATAGGACCTTTTTATGTTAAAAAAATTGTTTCCTACCCCTCCATGATAAGACCCGGAGATCAGGATGTGGAACTGAAAGTTTATATCGAGAATGTTTTGGACGAGGAATTTGAAGATATAACTTGTATATTTACCCGTAATGAATTCTTTTCAGCGTCAAAGCCGGGTAGAAATAAATTCTATGTTGGAAATCTTGGCAAGGGAGGCGAGGCAAGGCTTCTGTTCTACGTCAATGTCAATGATTCTATCTCCACAGGAGCATATGAATTACCTGTTACCTTTAAATATCTTCGTGAAGGGGAATTAAGGGAAGCAAAAGGTAATATCGAAGTAAATGTCAGAGGAAAGCCAATTCTAGATATAACAAAAGTTTGGACAGCCTCAAAGCGAATTAACCCAAATGAAGTCTTCGAAATTTTTGTAGCAGTTAAAAATGTAGGAACAGGCAAAGCGAGAAATGTCGAGATGACATTAAATCCAGATGTAGGTTTACTCGCTCCTGTTGATATCGATGCCTTCCTGGGTAGTATTGGACCAGGTGAGCAAGTGGAAGCTACGTTCAGATGTAAGGCCACAAAAATTCCGCCCTGGACTTACACCATACTATCTACGATAACTTATGAAGACAACGCCTCCGTGGTTATTTTCAGACCTATATCAATAGACATTTATAAAAAAGAGCCATCTGAAATCGATATAACGGAAGTAACAACCGTTCCTGAGAAGGTCAAACCCGGCGATGATTTTATCCTGAGTGTACATCTCAAAACTGTTGGCGATTCGGTTGCAAATTCAGTCAAGGCAAGTTTGTTTACAAAACCTCCTATAGTTCCTATCAAATCTGATTCAGAGATATTTGTCGGATCTTTAGGACCTGATCATGATACATATGTCGTCAATTTTAGCCTGCACGTTGATAGGAAAGCAGAAAGCAGGCAATATGAGTTTAATACGATGTTAGAGTATGACGATGAAAATCAAATAACCCATCAAAAAAATAGCCCCTTTGGTATCGTGGTCAGGGGAGAGCCAAACGTATACATTCAAGAAATAACTCTCGATCCTAGCAAATTAAACCCGAAAACAGAAGGATTACTGATTATTAGATTCGTAAACGTTGGTACGGAAAGAGCCGAAGATGTTAAAGTTAGGATACTGGGCGGAGAAAAGATATTGACCCAAAACTATAATTTTATAGGTGAAGTTAGACGTGATGAAACACAAACAGCTTCTTTCGGCGTTTATGTGGATCCAGCGAAGGCAAAAGAAGGTAAATATGGATTGAATATCGACGTGTCTTATAAAGACAAGTTTGGCAATAGCTATACAAATTCTATGATATACGAAACCAGCATATATAGCAAACCTTTCCCCATACCTACGAAATATCTATTAACACTGCTAGGTCTGATCGTTTTATCGTTCATAGGTTATCTTGGAGCCATAATAGTCAGATCGCACATTCGAATAAACTACGGTAACGAAAAGGAATGAGATGATCGTATGAAAGAGGAAAAGAAAAAGAGCTTTAACGTGGTCGTGTTCTTAATGACCATATTTTATTTTTTACTCCTGCTACCCTACATAGTCCATTCCAACCTTGAAAATGTCGGTGTAGTAAAAGATTTTGAAGTCATTCAATTCAATTCCTTTCCAGATGATATCAGGGAATTTCTAGTTACTCAAAAAGATAGTTACACAGTTCTTATGGTTGAGAATGTATTGCCAAAAAGAAAAATGATCATTATTTCTGATGAAAGCAATTTTGTTCGTGGTACAATAGTAGAGGCAACTGATTCAGTCGTTGATCGGAGCGTGGACTGGCATGGATATGCCTTCACTGATTATCATTTTGATAAAATAATAATCGGAGAAATCAAGAGTGTAGGAAGAATAGAATCTTTCTTTGAGTTACTTTTCATCAATCTTCCCTCTGATGTAAGTGGTCTAATCCTTACATTATCCAAGTTAAACTTTTTAATCGGTCCAATAGTACTCGTTTTATGCTTAAGCTTCCTGCTTCGAGGTAACTTGGGTCTTTGGAATATCTTCGCAATACCTGCATTTTACTCCTTCGAATTTTTCTGCAGCAATATGCTAAAGGTCTCGCATGAAATTAGTATATCTAGCTTTAAAATGGGAATT
The DNA here is from genome assembly GCA_964347835.1 of uncultured archaeon. Taxonomy (GTDB): domain Archaea; phylum CAYFZR01; class CAYFZR01; order CAYFZR01; family CAYFZR01; genus CAYFZR01. The sequence continues at coordinate 42,839 of CAYFZR010000062.1, read as the reverse complement.
GGCTATATATTCGTCATATTATTGCCCATCGCAATTTGGGTTGGAAGGTTTGAGGTTAGTCCAAAAGGAAAAGACTTAATTCAAAGAACAAAGCGTTTTATTAGTAGTTCGTTTATTATCAGGTGAAACTTATTACAATCCTAACTCCTTGCAAGTTGATGAACGAAAAGTCCTACTTTCAAACGGGGATGGCAACGAGCACCAGAGAGATTCCCAAAACAGATTTTTTAAACTAGATTGTCTTCAGAAAATTATATATGACAAGTTGCTAACTTTACGAGCATGTTCGAGAAAATTCTGGTCCCTGTTGATGGGTCCAAAAGCAGTTATTTTGTATTAGAACAAACGATTGAGTCGTTTAAAGAAGCGGAAATAATAGTCTTAACAGTCCTCGACATTAAGCATCACCCTCCTCTTAGACATTACAGAGATATTGGTTTAACAGACAAGATTTTAAGAGAATACGCCCTAAAAATAATGAAAAATGTAAAAAAAATTGGCAACGAGCATGGAATAAAAATAAAAACCATTGCAAGAAAAGGTAAACCGACAGAAGAGATAATATCAGTAGCAAAAGAACTCGGAGTAAACGTAATTTTAATGGCTACTCATACTAAGGCTACTGAAAGATTTTTCTTCGGGAGTGTTACGGAGGGCGTTTTAAAAAAGACACCAAGGGACATTCCGATAATTGTTTGGAGAGGGGGCAGGGGTTAATAACTATTTAAATTGATTTTACTAGCAAGTACACGCTAAATAAGATTAGGGCGCCGCCTAACAATATATTCATCTTCAATTCCTCATTCATTATTAAAAATGCTAAAAAAACTCCACTTACTGGTTCTAACAAAGATATTATGCTCGCATTTGAAGCCTTTACTCTCTTAAACCCAGAGAAGTACAAAGAAAAGGCTATTGCCGTGGGTACCAATCCGAGAAAGAATAAAATCACTGCATTTTCCTTTATAACCTGATAGGGAGTTTTTAAAACAAAAGGAAAAAACATGATAGAAGTGATTAGATTTGCCCATACCGCTATTGTAACGCCAGAGTACTTTTGGGAGAGGTATCTAGCGGCAATCATTTGCAGACCGTATGCTAGACCAGAGAAAACCCCAATAAAGATGCCAAGGAGGTATGGCGTGTCTATACTCAACTTATCTGGTCCAGCGATAAGAATTATACCCAAAATTGAGAAAAATAAAGATACTAAAGTTATTTTTGTAATCCTCTCTTTAATCAACAGCGGAGAAAGTATTGCTACAAAAATAGGCGCAGTATACAATAACAGAATCGCTATCGATATCGAAATCTCTTTCATAGTTGTAAAATATAAAAAAATTGTTATTCCTGCGAGTATTCCCGACAAAATCAAATATTTCAGATCAGATTTATCCTCGAAAATGGTCAAACGCCTGGAAAAGTAAAAAATTGAGAAAAGAATAACAAACCCTATGAACGTTCTGAAGAATACCACCGATCCTATGCTCATTCCCGCAGTGCTCTTTACGAATATGCCAACGGAACCCATTAGCACGGCACCGAGACCTATCCTTACATATCCTTCAAATTCATCCATCCCTGATTTTCATCTCCTGGAACGTGGCTCGTTGCATCAAAACTTTGCACAAGAATCGAGATTCTTGGCATGCCAAAAATCTATGATTTTTGAGCATTTATAAAAAAGTTTTATCAAAAAGCAGTGTGGCTCGCTGCACTCTTGTTTATTAGAAATTGTACTTTATATACTTTATACATAATGGGAAGAAAAAACGGGTGAAGGACTACCTGCCAATCAACTCTTTTTTAAGTATTTTAATCATTTCGATTAGAGATTCTTTATTTTTTTGGAATGTATACAAATAATCAGTATATTCATCTTCATTGATCTCTCCGTTTTCAAATAATTTTTCTAATTCTTTTATTTTCTTTTCGTTTTCATCTAATTTTTTCTCAATTAGTCTTAGTCTGTCTTCCGACATTGTAATATAAGTCGGTTATATTATTACATATAGGTTGCGGTCATAGGTTATACCATCATAAAAGGCGTTGAATAGAGAATATTTATATTTAAATCCTACAAATCTGACAAAATGAAAGTGATAGCAATGAGTTCTAAATCTCTCTTAGTATTTGTTATAATTGTGTTTGGCTTATCCACTGGCTGTATTAATATTGCGGACCAAGCAAAATCAAAAAAATTAGATCCCGACTTCATTGCCTATTTAGAGGACAAACCGACAGTCATTTACTTTGGAAATTCTAAGGCTTGCTATCCATGTAAGTTGTACGAACCCATATGGTTAGAGGTAAAGAAGTCTTACATTGGCCAAGGGATAAACTTTGTTGAAGTTATAGTCCCAGTAGGCTCTGATAATACCAATAAGGTTATAATAAACAATAAAGAAACAGGAATCAGTGGTACTACGCTTGCAAATAAATTCGGAGTAAGAGGAGTTCCTCTGACATTAACAGGTGCACTTAAGGAAGACGTATTTGAAATAGAGGGCAAAAAATCTGGATATATGGGCAAAAAAGCATTGGAAGATTTAATCGATTCTTTAATACGTAATTACTATTTAACGGGTGACTGATGCAAGAAAATCACTTTCTATGGAACGTGGCTCGTTCCATCCGCAACGAACTTTTAAAAAAAGTTCGATCAAAAGAAAGATATTTTATTAACGGTACCAAATGAGCCTTTCTATTCTAAATATTATATGGGGGTGTAGAGAGGGGGCGATGCACAATAATCGAAGATTATTGGCACGCCCAAAATCTATGATTTTGGTGCGTTACCCCCTTCTTTACAGTAGATCGGAAAGTAGATTTTGATATATAAAATTGTACATTAAGAAATTAGAATTTTGTATTTAAATATATTTAACTTACACTCAGTGTAAAATTTGGAATTTTTATATATTTAAATTCCGGTTTATTAGTGAATAAAAAGTAATGAAAATATCAAATTATGGGATTCAGCATTAGGATCCACATAACTTTTTCTCATTTCATTCCTATAAATACAGCCAAACAGTCATAGAAGATACTCCATACCGTCTGCAATCTTTTGATAAGACAAGCTTTCTCCTCTCAGTTTCTTCCATTCTTCTATTCATGCAAAGCGCCTAATTTAATAAAGGATATAGATAAAATAACTAAAGAGTTACCAGAAAACCATGTAGAATTATCCCAGTTTATCGGTCATTTAATCAATTATATTTACACTCAGAGCGAAAGGTCTGAATTACTTAATTATTTTAAACAGCAATTTTTAATCGGCGCATGGATGTCTGCATATGAATATTGGGGGATTCCTGGGGAAGGGAGCCGCCTTATTTTTTTATCTGTGGGACTAGCTCGATAAATATAATTTCATCATTCTTTAAAAGAATAAAATATAATTTTCTATGGATACATAAAAAATTATTGGTATACGCGAACCTTTTTAAAAACTAATCTTTCTCCAAATACTAAATGCACATCCAAGTATCTAAGTTTTTCTATGGTTTAAACAATTCCCTTAAAACCAATAAAAATTTATAAAACACATTATTATACATTTTATGAAACAATTGATGGAGGTGATAAGGTAAAATGAGAATCAGAACAAGACTAAGACGCCAAAGCAAAAATTCATTTCTTCTCAACTATTCCTATCTTTAATCTTATTAAAAGACTTAAGGGCGGGGTTATGATGTTTTTACAATGCATATATAAACAGTCCTACGATGATTATATATTGCTCATAAGATGTGGGTGAACAAGGAGATGATATAAATGTTCAAAGAAAGAGAAATGCATAAGGTAACATGTGCAGATTGTGGTAAAGAAACGGAAGTCCCGTTTAAACCTGATGGCACAAGACCTGTATATTGTAGGGAATGTTATCAAAAGCGTAAACCAAGAAGATATTAGTTTGTGTAAAAATGGTAGTAGACCATCAAAATCTACTTTTCGATCTAATGTTTATATGGGGGTGTAGAGAGGGGGTGGTAGGGTAGGATAAGATAATTTCAGTATAAAATTTAATATTACCCCCTTCTTATTTGATCTTCTCCATAAATCCTATGGTACTATATAAATCAACGCCCCTGCAATAATCTTCTAATTCTAAAATACTTCCCCAAAGGTCCTTACAACTACATTCTAAATTTTCAAATACTTTTTTAGTTTGATAAAGCGTGAATTCGTCTATTTTTTCTTTAATCTCCTTGTCGCATGATCCACAATTATGAGGGCCCCTGGGAGTGCCGGCACCAACAGGATCTACGATGATTCTGGTCTTTTCTAATATTTTTAATGCTTGTTTACAGGTCTCTACTACACTCCAAAGCCAAGGCGGTCTGTATTGTCCTTTAAAAAATAATTTCTCTGTCAAAGTGTTCTTATGAACCGTACATGGATTTATAGAAATAGTATTCGCCTTGAGATATTTTATTTTTTTGAGAGAATATATAATGTCGTCTATCGCCTCCTTCTCATAAAGCATGGGGGGTTTTAAGAGTAGATAAATCTTCACACCGATGTTATTTTCCTTTAGATAAAAAAAAGCGTCTTCAAAGACACTATATGGCATGTTCTTGTTTATCAGCACATTTCTTGTAAAATCGTGAGCGGATTCTAACCCTACGGCAACTTCGAAGTATTTTTCAGGAATATCAAATTTGTGCATATCTTTTATAAATTCGGGTCTGCTCTCAACCACAAACTCCATTATATTTTCATTTTCATTAACTTTTTTAAAAATATAATCTATTGTATCTTTAGATAGCTCTCTCTCATCAAAAAAACTTCCTGAGGTAAATACCTTCAGCGAACATTCATCCTTTATTCCGTTCATCACGTAATCAAACTGTTTTCTAACTTCTTCTTGATTGACGTTCCTTGAAGAAGAAGGATAATCACACATTCTACAACGATTCCAACCGCATCCTCTAGTTATTAGTATCGCAAAAATAGATTTTCCCGGAGAGTCTAACAATCTATCTTTTTTTTCCCATACTACTGGTATCATTTCAACCTGCCTTGTGTCTTATTTTTACGAAGGCTCCTTTCTGGAGAATTAAATCAACTTTACTTGCTAATGAGCGCCCAACACCAAATATTCTGCCGTTTATCCTGATTAAAACCTCGTCTCCTATTCTTACATCTTCATGAATATCTTCAATCGCTGGTCTATTAATAGAATTACCTACTATGTTTTCTGTATTGATTTCGACCCAGTATCTGTCAAAATTATTTAATATTTCTCCTCCCGCTATATTGAGTGAAAAAAAGCCCGTTTTTGGGTTTAGAGTGCATATTAATTCACCATCAAAATATATTCGCGGAACTCTGCCTTTTATAGTACAGTTATCTTTAACAAATTCCTGGGATATTCCGGTGCCAAACTGATAGTCTATGATCTTCCTGTACCTATCATATTTGCTTTCATCAAAATCATAGTCCATATTCTTTATATTGTTGATCAACTCTTCTCCTGAGCCTATGAATTTTATCTCACAACCCCTCTCGCATGCATTTTCGCATAAAACCTTATAATCTTCAGGTAGGAACGAAATGATCTCATCATAACCCTCAGATATCTGGTATATCATCTCTCCGATTGTATTTCTCTCATCATAATCCCAAGTTCTCGTAACGGATACATCGTAATGTGCTGCAGGATAGATTCTCTCCCATTCCCTTGGAACCAAACCAAGAGGAGAGGTGACAATCATTTCCTGAATAAAATTCGGATTTCCAGCCTTTTTAATCAAATTAAATATCCTTCTATGCGTCTTCGATGTTGAATATGGTTTTTTTGCTGAACAAGGTAACAAGAGCAATACCGGCTTTTCTGATGTGAACCTATTAAAAACTCTTTCTCTCCATCTTTTTACAATTGGGAAATTCAATGCGCTAGAAGTTGTAAAGTACAGCATAGAATTTGCTATTGGAAGCTCACTTTCTATGATCTCATACGCTTGAATATCGAGTAACTTTACTATAGAATACGCTATAGGATTTCTAACAATTCTAGACTCAAGCCAAAGCCTAAAATCCCCTTTTTTGATATGGTATCTGCAAAACTCAAGTTCACTCTCCATTACATTTAGATTATGACCGTAAAAATCTCCTTCCTCGCATGATATACATGAGCATGAATTCTCAATTTCGCTTTTTCTGTATATGCCATCTGAGAAAAAAATGAGATTATTCTCGGATGACCACCTTATAATTACATCATCGAACAAATCTATGCCTGAATACACGAGTACTGGTAGAAAAGTCGGCAAAGAAGATGCTGGAGCATAAAGAGGGCCCAAGTATTTTTTTTTTAATTCTAATATTGTCTCAACGAAAAGTCTGGGCTCTTTTAGAACATCAATCAGGTTTCCAATCGCATATAAGTTATTTCCTTTTCTTTCAATCCATCTTTTCCTGATATCGGGGTAACGCACTCCGTATAGCGTTGAATAAATTGAAGAGTCCAAGAAAATCTCTAGTATTTCGCTCGGCGTATCCAGTGGCAATGCCTTCTCTTCAGGTTTCTTTAAATCACTCGTTTTAAGAATTTTTGGAGTAGTATCCGTATTTATTTTTCCAATCCTGGCTAACCCTTCTCTCTTGGTAACCTCAAATGTCATGAGACTAACTCCAATATTCTTTGAAAATCTACCTCTCTCTCAATTATCTCTGAAACTTCATTTAACCTCTTATCCAATCCTCTCTTCCTCGATGGAATGTAATTTACTCCTTTTTTTTCACACAGATGCTTTACTAAAGCAATCCTGAACGAATCGTTTTCAAATAGACCGTGCATATAAGTTCCTATTATATTTCCCTTCACAGATCCGTCGAATCCGTCTCCGTTATTGCCAATACCTTCTTCGATCTTTAAGAAAGGTTCTTCTTCAGAATAGGTTCTCCCTTCATGTATCTCAAATCCTTTCATTTCTTCTCCCACGAATTTTTCTGTAAAGAGTTTCCTAGAAAAAATACATCCCTTTAAACGCTGTGTTATCTTCTCACCCTCATCAAATATTGTTACGGCGTTCAAAAATCCCAATCCGTCTATTGACCCGTACTTAGACTCTAAATGATTTTCATCCTCTATTCTTTTCCCCAAAATCTGATATCCGCCACAAATACCCACTATTATGCCTTTAATCTTCGATATATCTTTAATCATATCAGAATTCTTTAGTTTGATAAGATCTTCTGTTGTATTCCTTGTTCCAGGAATTATAATTAGATCTGGTTCTCCTAAATCCTCATTGAGTTGTACAAACCTTATGGAGAGAGAGGGTTCATAATCTAACGGTTCTATGTCTGTAAAATTAGATATCCTTGGTAACCATATTACTGCACAATCGATGGGGCCGCTTTTGTTCCACTTTCTCTCCTTTAGAGAGGCTGAATCCTCTTCGGGTATGCTTAAACTTTCATGGTAAGGTACTATCCCTATTACAGGTATCCCCGTTATCCTTTCAATCTCATTCAATCCTGGCACTAAAATTTCTTTGTCTCCTCTGAACTTATTAATAACGATTCCTCTTATTCTTCTTCTCCATTTTTCAGGAAGTAACTTGTATGTTCCATAAATGCTGGCAAAAACGCCCCCCTTATCTATATCTGCTACAAGTATTACATTCGCATTAGCAATCTCTGCTACTTTCATGTTTGCGACGTCTCTATCCATTATATTTATTTCAGCAGGATTTCCTGCGCCTTCTATCACAACAACCTCGTATTCATCTTTTAACGAATTCAATGAACTCTTTATTACTTCCAAAGCCTTTTCATAAAATTTTTCTCTATATTCTTTAAAATCCATGTTCCCTATAGGCTTGCCTAAAACGATAACTTGGGATATAGCATCTTCTTTAGGTTTTAGTAAAATAGGATTCATTTCTTTTTTAGGCTCTATTCCGCATGCAAATGCTTGAAGTCCTTGCGCAACCGCTATTTCATCTCCCTCTTTTGTGACGAAAGAGTTAAGAGACATGTTTTGAGACTTAAATGGTGTAACTTTGAATCCTCGTCTGGCAAGACTTCTACATATGCTTGCTGCTAATACTGTTTTGCCAGCGTTTGATCCAGTCCCCTGTATCATTATCGCTCTCATAACATATCACATAGTGGTGATTCGATGTATCGAGTAACATCTAAACGCATATTACTCCTTTCTCTAATTAGCATAACCATATTTGTAGTAATGTTTATGCTTGTCGGATGGAAAGAAGTAGGTGCCATTCTATATTCAATAGAACCCAATCTCTTGGGGGCTGCCTTTATCGTCTACTTCCTTACCGTTTATATAAGATCAGTTAGATGGAGTTACCTGCTGAACAAGATAGGATGTAGGATTAGCGCAATTAGACTTCTTCCATTCGTTATAATTGGTCTTTTTGGAAATAATATTACTCCCGGCGCTAAGATAGGAGGAGAACCAGTCAGGGCTTACTTTCTGAAAGTCAGATTTCAACTAAGAATTTCTGAGGGTATGGCCACCATAATGGCTGAGAGAGTAATGGATTTTGTGGTCATGCTATTATTCGGAACATTTGGTTTAATTTTCGTCACTACAAAGTGGCATTTACCAAGAAAAAGTTTAGATATACTTATTTTACTGTTACTTATAGTTTTCTTCCTTCTTCTTATTTTTACGGGGGCGCTTTTAGATGAAAGGGTAGTACATTATGTTGGCAAATTTATCCCACGGCGTTTTAGATCAGAAGGAATCTCTAAGCTATTGGTATTTCATGACAACTTCAAATTGCTAATGAGATCTCCAAGTATCTTAATTTTTGTATTCGTTTGTACAACATTAAACTGGGGTTTAGAACTCTTCAGAATATGGATAATTTTATTGGCACTAAATAATTACATTCCCATTGAAGGTATTGCCACTGCTTATACGTTATCTATAATCGTAGGAGGTTTTTCTTTCTTACCAGGAGGATTAGGTATCTTGGAGGCAAGTATTGTGGTATTATTTGCTATAGTTGGACTTTCAATAAAAGCGGGTGTTGCTTTAGCCTTAGTCGATAGGTTGATTCACTACTGGATAATATTATGTATTGGATCTTTGATAATGCCTTTCTTTGGTATTAGAGATGTAGAGACGACGATGTAGATCCTTCAGATTTTTAATTTTTCCTTAAAAATTTCAAAACATTAAACTCTCGCGGTAAAACCAGCCGACTCAATTAACTCGTCTATTAATTTCTCATCCGGTATCTTTAATCTATATTTCTTGAGTAACTCTGCTCTACTATTTTTTATATCTATTTCAATCTCTGGCAAATCTTCGATTAACTCGGAAACTGATAAAGAATTCGTGCCTAGGGAGAGTTTACTAAGGAAATAATCTACTTTCTCGTTTAATTCTTCATTCGGCTCATACAAAACTATTTTAGATAATTTTCCATTAAAAACATCGATTAACTCTCTTAGGGGCTTTGTTAAAGCCTCATCCTCCAAAAACTCCTTGACGAATTCTAACACATCGCCTTCTAAGCATCCCTTTTCCACGGTGAAGTATTCTACTATCATCCCTTCTCTAAAAATCATCCATGTATTTGTGTTTGGATTTTTATTAGATATCCTGAGATGACCGTTGTAAGAATTCACTTCCAATAGATGTAAAATCCTTAGAAAGTCCTCTACCTTTAAGTGAGATATTTCATATAAGGCCTTTGATTTGCATAGGAGTCTTATGATTAATGCTAACTGCTGCATTGTAATGGTATATTGGCAATCACAATTTGATATATTCTCCGTAAACATTTTTGAGTCTATACCTACAGATTTGTTAAGAAGCTGTGATAAGTCTTTGTTTTATAATTCCCTGTTTGTAGGTTTGTTATTTTATAGTTCCAATTGGCAAGAAATAAAGTGGACTAATTAGGCTAAGAGGAAAAAACAAAAATTTTTATATTCGTTATTTACAATTATAGATCAATAAAAAAAGGGGGAAAAGTTTCTTGAAGAGTATAATCCCTTTTTTGGTAATAGCAATCGTTGTCATGCTAGCACTTTGTATTACTCCGCCACCAACGCCAACAACAACACCTCCAGTAACACCTACGATGCCACCATCTCCAATACCACCATCTCCGACACCGCCTCCACCATCTCCAACGCCAGTAACAACACCGCCTCCAACGATAGCGCCAACAACAACACCGCCTCCAACGATAGCACCAACAACAACGCCACCGCCTCCAACAACAACACCACCGCCTCCAACAACAACACCTCCAGTACCTCCACCACCACCTCCAGCACCGGTAACTGTTCCAGTACCCACGCCGCCTCCAGCACCAACAATAACACCGGCTCCACCATTAATAGTAACGCCATCACCGCCTCCAACCACGACACCGCCAACTCCGGCACCTCCGACAGGAACGCCAGCACCACCACCCACACCAGGGCCTACCCCTCCATTACCAACAACAACACCGCCTCCACCTCCTCCAACGCCATCAGGTTAAGGTGAAAACTCGGTAGGTTAGCAAAGATAACAGTCCGGGCAGAACGATAATATTCGGGGGAAAAATAGGTATACGAACTGGAGGAGTTCTCAACAAGGGGAAAACACAATGCAGAATTCGAAAAAACCAACCTTACAATGTGCAAGGCTGAAGTGAGGGCTAAAAGACCAGATCTGATGAAAACTTCCAATGTATTCAGAAATATCTTCTAAATTAATTATTTTTTTAATTTTAAGTAATTCACAACCATCTCTACCTGCTCCTTTGCTGTCCCTATATACTGGAAGGGATCCGATACCTCTTCCAACTCTTTTTCTGTTACAATTGCTTTAATCTCGTCTTTTTCGAGCAAAACGTCCTTTAAATCTAATTTATTAGTATAAGCCCTCATTGAAGATACTCTTACAATCTCATGGGCCTTCTGTCTCCCAAGACCTTTTTTAGCCAGATACAGCATTATAGGCTCTGACATAATTAGATCTTTTGATATAAGGACGTTTTTCATCATATTCTCAGGGTATATGATAATATTTTCTAAGACGTATCGCATGATCTTCAACATCTCATCTAAAAGCAGGAAGGTTTCTGGAATTATTACTCTCTCACAAGAAGAGTTTGTAAGGTCTCTTTCATGTTCTAATGCAATATTTTCTAAAGCAGGCAATACATTAGAGCGCAAAACTCTCGCTAAACCGCATACTCTTTCTGATCTATATGGATTCCTTTTGTGAGGCATCGTGGAACTTCCTACTTGCTCTTCTAAAAATGGTTCTTCTAACTCTCTTATTTCGGTCCTTTGAAGGTTTCTTATCTCCTTTCCTACCTTTTCTAATGTGCATGCGATTAGAGAGAGCATCATTATTAATTCTGCATGTCTGTCCCTTTGGACCACCTGATTTGAGACCAAGGTTGGTTCCAGATCAAGATACTCCATGGTTAATTTCTGTATTTCCATCGCATTTTCTCCAAGTCCTGCTTGGGTTCCTACCGCGCCTGACATCTTTCCAACGAGTATCCTTTTTTTGGATTCTTCAAGTCTTTCTAAGTGTCTATCAAACTCCATTGCCCATATAGCAAATTTTAATCCAAGAGTAGTTGGAATGGCATGCTGTCCATGAGTTCTTCCTACTAAGACGGTTTCTTTATGTTCTTCTGCCAATTTAGCCAGTAAATTTCTAAGTTCTTTTAAATCTGCTTCCAAGATATTTATGGCGTCTCTAAGTTGCAATGCTAAAGCGGTATCTAAAATATCGCTACTTGTAGCACCTAAGTGAACGTACTCTCCATAATCGCCACAAAGTTCTGATAGCGCCTTTACTACAGCCATCAAGTCATGTTGGATTATTTTATCGATCTCTTTAACCCGCTCAATTTTCACCCGCGGATATGATTCCTCTATAATTTTTGCTGCCTCCTTTGGAATGTTGCCTAAGTGCGCGTGAGCCTTTGCTAGGGCAACCTCTACCTTTAAAAGCGTTGCAAGTTTGCTTTCTTCCTCGAATATCTCCCTCATCTCACTACTTCCATACCTTTCTTCTATCGGATGTATACTCATACCACGACCCCCGAATGTTTTATCTTGTTAAACATTAATAAGTTAAAAGTGCAAAGTTAAATAGATGATATTTGATCTACATGTGCATAGTATGTACTCCTTCGACTGTAATAGTAGTATACCTCAAATAATAAATAAGGCTGAGGAAATGGGGTTAGACGGTATATCAATAACCGATCATGATACTCTAAAAGGGTACCAAGAGGCAAAAAGACTATCTAAGAGCATTATTATAGTCCCTGGGATTGAAATTTCAAGACAAGAAGGACATTTGCTTGTATTAGGTATCGAAGAAGTCCCCCCAAGGTTAAAAATCATGGATCTCTTAGATTGGGTTCGAGACAACAGCGGAGTGAGTATAGCGCCCCATCCCTTCGACTCATATAAAGGTCTCGGTGATCTCGTACAAAGCCTTCCTCTAGACGGGATAGAGGTGTACAACGCTAAATATAAGTTTAGTCACGTAAATATACGGGCAGATAAACTTTCTAGGCAATTGGACTTGTCCAGAATCGGTGGAAGTGATGCCCACGATCTAAATGAGATCGGAGGAGGCTTTACAATAATTGATGGTCCGGTGATAAAAGCAATAAAAAAAGGGAAAACTGAGGTTGGTCTAAGATGAACGAAACTCATTTAGAAAGTATAAAACAGAGGATAAGATCCGTAGAGCTACTAAAACTGATGAAGAACTCTTTTACTTACGAAGAACTATCTGAACGCACAGATATACCCATAACGGTTTTGAACAGATATGTAAAGGGTCACGTCTTACCAAGCCATGAAAGAGCCATGTGGTTATTGGAGACCCTCGAAAAAGAATTTAATATAAGGGAAGAAGTCTTAAAAAGGATAAAATTCAATGACCATGGCTTTTTCGACAATACCCAAGTTTTATCCGATGCTTTATTGTTAAAAAAGATTGCAGAAGAGGTAAAAGAAATTTTTTCAGATGTTACTGTTGATAAGGTCCTCACCGCTGCAATAGACGGTATACCTATAGCCATGCAGGTAGCGAATGAATTTGCGGTAGATTTGATCTATACTAAGAAGAACAGAGAGGTCGGAGTTTATGATTTTATGGAGGAGACATACATGTCAAGTTCTTCAGGAGTAATTATGAGTCTTTACATTCCTACATTGATGATAAAAAAAGGCGAAAATATACTGATAGTAGATGATATAATAAGGAGTGGAGAGACTCAAGGAGCGTTGATAAGGCTTGTAAATAAGGCAAGGGCAAATTTGGTAGGAGTGTTCACAATAATCTCCATAGAAGAAGAGGGATTAAATAAGATTAAGAATGATGTTGATTGTAGGGTTGTGACCTTTGTCAAGGTCTAGGTGATGAAAGTAAATGTATGATGTAGTTATAATAGGTGCAGGGCCTGCAGGCCTTTTCGCAGCAAAAGAACTGTCAGATCATTCTTCTCTCAAGATTCTGGTGGTAGAACAGGGTAAAGACATAGAAGAAAGGTTTTGCATCATATCAGACACCCAATACTGTATTAACTGCGCTCCGTGCGAGATAATGTGCGGAGTAGGTGGATCTGGTGGTCTCTCAGACGGAACATTAAATCTAAGACCAGATGTGGGAGGTGACCTCGGATCGCTGGTTGGTGACAACGACTTGGCTTGGAGGTTGGTAAAGAAAGTAGACAGTATATTTTTGGAGCACGGCGCCCCAGACAAGTTGTACGGGCAAGATGCGTCTAAGGTGGAAGAACTCTCAAGAAAAGCTTCAGCAGCGGATATAAGGTTCGTTAACATCCCCCAAAGACACATAGGAACAGATTACGCTCCCAAGGTGATTAAATCTCTCAAGGATCGTCTCGTAGAAAATGGTGTAAAGATTTTGGCGAACACAAGTGTCAATAAAATGCTAGAAAATGGAGTTGAGATAGATGGCGAGGTAGTTCCCTCACGATACAAGATCGCTGCTCCTGGTAGAGTCGGCGCTACTTGGTTCGCTGAACAGGCAAAAAAGATGCGAATAAAAATGGAACATGGCCCAATAGACGTTGGAGTCAGAGTAGAAGTTCCTTCTGTTGTAATGGACCCGATAATTGAAGTAAACAGAGATCCAAAGTTCCATATTTACACGAAGAAATATGATGACTTTATAAGGACCTTCTGCGTGAATCACAGAGGTTTCGTCGTTCAAGAAACCTACGGAGAGTACATCGGTATTAATGGTCACGCACTAAGAGACAGAGAATCGGACAACAGCAATTTTGGATTTTTAACCAGAATAAATTTAACCGAGCCTGTTGAAGATACAACTGCTTATGGTAGGTCTATAGCCGAACTTGCCACGACTATAGGAGGGGGAAAGCCAATATTACAGAGACTAGGTGACTTAAGACGCGGTAGACGATCTACTTGGAATAGAATTAATAAGAGTCAAATCTTGCCTACCCTCAAAGCGGTAACACCAGGAGATATAGCCATGGCTCTCCCGCATAGAATCGTTACGGATATAATAGAGGGGTTGGAGAGACTAGACAGGGTGATTCCTGGAGTTGCATCCGATTCAACCTTGGTCTATGCTCCAGAGATAAAATTTTATGCTATGCAGGTTAAGGTGACTCAATATATGGAGACGACTGTTCCAAATCTCTTCGTCGCGGGAGATGGCGCTGGTTTGTCAAGAGGTATTGTAAATGCAGCGGCTACAGGATTAATCGCTGCATGCGGTATTTTAAGAAAAGAAGGAATGGATGTGGAGATTTAGTTATTTATTTAAAATTTCTCTTGGTAATTTATATTGATCTTCATATATCTCCTCAAATAAATCTCCCTTCTCTTTTAGTCTTTCTAAAATGGTACTTATGTTGAACATAGATGGTTCGATGTCTCCTTTTTCGATCTCTCTCCAATTTAGTGGAGTTGAAACCGGTGCATTTGGCAGGGGTCTTAGGCTATATGGGGCCACTACTGTTTTTCCGTGATCATTCTGTAAGAAATCTATAAACACTTTCCCTTTGCGCTTGCTCACACTTCCAGCGTAGGTTGTTACCTTTCTGTGCTTCGATTCTATTAATTCACCTATTTTCCTCACAAAAAACTTAGCCTCCTTAAAATCATGTCCTTTTATTGGAACATAGATCTGCATGCCAGTCGCGCCCGATGTTTTTGGAAATCCTTTTATGTTCAATTCTTTCAGCAAATCTTTTATAATAAGTGCTATTTCCAATGTATCTTTAAAATTACATGGTTTAAAAGGATCCAAATCGAATACACACAAATCTGGAGCATCATACGACTGTACTCTTGAAAGCGTAGGGTTGTAATCTACTGTACCAAAATTTGTCAGCCAAATTAGGGTGCGAAGATCATTGCATATAGGATATCGGATATTTCCCTTGGTATAGGTTTTTATCCAAGGAGGAGCATAATCTGGCAAGTCTTTTTGAAAGAAACAATCGTTTATCGTATCAGGACAGCGTATCACAGTCAATAGACGATCTTTTAAGTATTTTAAGATGTACTCGCCTACATCAACGTAATATTTTATTAATTCTGCTTTTGTAATATCTTCTTTTTCCCATATCTTCTTTTCGAGGTTAGAAAGTCTAATTTTGGTTCCTTCGTACTCCACATAGACGTATTCTGGCATTTTACATCAGTACCTAAAGCTCTAAATTAATGGTTGATTTGCTGAATTGAGCCTCAGAGTCCTAGATCGTCGCTGATCTCCTGAAGAGATTTTAGCGCTATGTCCAAGAACTCTCCGTATTCTAAGCCAATTTCTTCGCACATCATTATTCTATTTCTATCAACGTTTCTTGCAAACGATTTGTCCTTGAATTTCTTCTTTATACTTTTAACCTTAACTTCTGATAATTTTTTATTAGGCATTACGAGGGCCACTGCCACTATTAGTCCAGAAATCGCATCAGCGATTATCAAAGATTTATCTATTAAAGTCTCTGGCTTAGCGCCAGTTAACTCGTTGTGAGCCCTGATTGCATGAAGACAATCCTCGGGTACTTCTCCCTCTAGCATCTCAGCAGAGACTTTTCCGTGTACTTCCATGTCCCCTTCAACCTTCTCGTAGTCTATATCATGGAGCAAACCCACAAACTCCCAAAGTTCTTCTTTTTGATGAAATCTTCTTCCGAGGCCTTTCATTATGGCTGAAACTGCGAGCATATGTTTCTTCAATGCTTCGTTTTTGATATTCTCTTCAAGGAGTTTAAGAGAATCTTCCCTCGATAACATGAAAAGTAGTAAAGTTGAATCCTTTTTAAGTTTTATTATCTTTAAATTTATTATTCATCTAATTGGTCTAAAAGACACTCTTTCGTTTGTTTATCCAATCTAAATCTCACAAAAACAGGCATCCTCAATTTATTATCATTTGTTCTCTCTGAGTACTTAATCTCAGCCACCAGGTGAGGCTTAATCCATTGAACGTCTTTGAGATTTACGTCCTTAAAAGGCGAGTCATTCACTCTAAGTTTCTGAAGTATACTATAAATTTCATCTAATCTTCCATAATTAAACCCTGTGCCTACTTTTCCAACGTACGTTAATTCATTCCCTTCATATAGGCCGAGAACAAGAGACCCAAAACTATCGACTCTACTGCCCTTGCCTTTCGTATATCCGCATATTATACAATCAACTGTCTTTGTCTTCTTTATCTTTACCCAAAAATCGCTTCTCTTTCCAACGAGATAGGGACTTCTCATATCTTTTGCTATAATACCTTCGAATCCAAGCCTTGCAGCTTCATCAAAGAATTTATTACCTTTTTCTTTAATATAAGGCGTTATTTTTATATTATTTTTTTCAATAATGCAGTCTTTCAGTAATTCCTTTCTATCCATTAATGGAAAATCTATGACCTCCTTGTCATCTAGCCACAAAATATCGAATACGACGTATGTGAGTGGAATCTCCTTAGATAGTATCTCAATCTTAAAGACATCTTCTACATTCCTTCGTTGGATTTTATTAAAATCTGGTACACCTTTTTCTATATAGACTAACTCTCCATCAACTATTCCATTTTCAGCATTTATTTCAATGGATATTTCGGGAAATTTGTAGGTTATATCCAGCAGGTTTCGGCTCTGAAGCCTTAAACCATCTTTTATAAAGGCGATACACCTATAACCGTCCCACTTTGGCTCAAATATATGATTGAGTGAATCAAACTTAGATCCACTCTTCGCAAGCATTGGAATGATCTTTTGATCAAATAAATTCATGATTCCTTCACTGACCGAATACTATCTTCCAAAGCCTTCATTAGATCTACTGTCTCTGCTATCTCAATCGGGGCTTTTTCAATCTCTTTTCCATCTATCTTAGCCCTAATAACATTTAAGATGGTTTCTCTGTATCTGTCATCATACTTATCTATGACAAAGTCCCCTGATAAGGCATCAATTAAAAGTTCCGCCATCTCGATCTCTTTTTCACTTATCTCAACTTTTTTTGGTATACCGAGGGCAAGGGGATCTCTGATCTCGTCTCCGTAAAATAAACTCGACATCACGATACCCTCTTCTATAGGTCGAATTGCTACCAAAGATTCCTTGTTACGAATTGATACCTTTGCAATCCCGACCTTCTCCTTTCTGAGGAGCACGATTCTTAGAAGTTCGAATGCCTTAATTCCTGTCTCAGTAGGACCAAGATAATAACTTCTGTCGTAGTATATAGGGTCTATATCTTCTAGATCGACAAATTCTATTATGTCCACTGATTTAGTGGTTTTTAATGGAATATTTTCGAAGTCTTCATCTTCTAGTATAACGAAGTTCCCCTTCTCAAGTTCATAACCTCTCACGATACCTTCCCAAGGAACTTGAACTTCGCATTTTGGGCAGTACCATGGTCTCTTCAAAGGAGTATGGCAATCTGAGTGTAGAAGGCGAAATCTTATATCTTTTCTCTCCGTAGCAGAGAATAGTTTTACTGGAATGTTAACCAATCCAAAGGATAGAGCGCCTGTCCAGATAGCTCTCATAGAAACACCTCATCAATAAGGATATTTAAATGATGATAAAAACCTTAAGGGTTTTGGAAATAGAGTCTGATAAAAATATAAGCTTTAAGATCTTGTTATCAAAAACCCCTTTAGAACCTCAAAAATCTTTTTCTTTTTATTGCTATCTCCTTCAGGGTAAGAATAGTTTCTCTTGTTGAAAAATCAAAGGATACGTTCATCATTTTCCTGAAATACCACGGAAATTCTGTGTGGCAGTAGTTACAAGTGCTTTTGGATATCGGTATGATTTCAGGTTCGATAACGTCTGTGTGGCAAAATGTACAAATTTCATCAGAAGGTCCCTTTGCTTTGTAACCTATGATCGAATGGTGTAATTTTTCAAAGTCTACTTCGTCAGTATGACAATTACTGCAGTTAATTTCTTCTGGATATGGTCTGCTCTCAAGAATTTTAGAAGGATCGTCTACAATTATGTGATGGGCTTCACCTATTTTTCTTACTGCTATTCTCTCGCCGACAGTATCATATAGTGAGTGGTGGCAATTCGTGCACTCAACATCAGCGGGATGAGGTACTCTCGCTTGAGTCTGTATAAAATGGTAAGCTAAAATTGCCCCGACAACAACCAAACTTATTAGTAGGGGATACTTAGTTTTTGACCAATAATCCGTTCTTTTAGTAGAACAAATTCGAGTAGCCTTACAATTTGGACAGAAGGCAAGCAATCGTTTAGGTTTTATCTTGGGTCTTACCCTATTTATTTCTTTCACAAAATTATTTGAGCATTTATTACATACCAAACTCACCTTCATCCGATCACTCATCCCTCTGGAACTAAGTAGCATGTTTTTAATATAATATATAGTTCTTACAAAATCTATCTTACCCTTAGGAAATAAATTGTTTTCGATGTTTAGTCGAGTATCATGAGTGAAGAAAGTATTGGCGACAGTTCGATATATTTTTATATCTTAACTTTTAATGAAGTTTCTAATAATTAGAGTCAATCTTCAACCCAACAAGTGATTGAAATGATAATCCCCGTGAGATGTTTTACATGCGGTAAGGTAGTGGCAAGCAAATACGAAGAATTTAGAGTTAAAGTAGAAAGCGGTGAAAATCCTGGAAAAGTCTTGGACGAATTAGGTTTCGAAAGGCCATGTTGCAGAAGAATGCTCCTCTCCCATGTAGAGTTAATGGACGAGATAATGCAATATGGATAATACTGAATAGAAGCGAAACAAAAGGCCTGTATAGAGTAAACGTTTCTGAAACTTTAATTCTTCTGAAGGATTTTACCATTTTTGTACTCTTTTTTTATCGAAACATTCTTTGCAAAGATTTCTGAATTCATTGTCCAGCATTACGGGAAAACCGTATCCTGGAGGTATTTCTTTACCGCAAATATAACATTTCATCTCCATAACCATCACATTATAGATTTTTGTCTACCACAAGAACTTTTTTTCTCATGTTAGGTGAACTAAATAAATTGGTTATTAAAGATTTAAAAAAAAGGAACTATAAATATTATATAAATATTATAAGCGCAATAAAAGACGTTTTTTTCATTGGAGACTGTGAACTCGTAAAAGAAGATGACCTCGAGTTCATAAGAATAGAGATTAAGGATGGTTTTGTGAGAGATATCATAGAAGAGAGGAGAAAAGTTGGGTTGGAGATTGGCGAGTCTCTCTGTAGAATCACCCACGGGTACATCGAGGGTTTAATTCAAAGCATCACCAAGAGGGA
The DNA here is from genome assembly GCA_964347835.1 of uncultured archaeon. Taxonomy (GTDB): domain Archaea; phylum CAYFZR01; class CAYFZR01; order CAYFZR01; family CAYFZR01; genus CAYFZR01. Next base: position 23,080 of record CAYFZR010000062.1, on the reverse strand, counting down.
GGCAAATGTTTCCATGGAGAGATACATACCTGAAAAAAATGTATGCATGGAAAAATTGGTGTTCGGGTAATTTAACTCTCCTTCATCTGCCAGACCATGACGGCGATATTATCAGGTACCTTCCCTAATACTTTCTCCGTTACTCCTCCGAGAATAGCCTGTTTGAGTCCTTTAGTGTGGGTAGGTACGACTATTAAACCTACATCTAATTCTTTTGCTGTATCTATTATAGTATCTGCTACTTTCCCTTCTTTTACTAAGGTCTCAGCCTTCACCCCTACCTTCTCAGCCCTTTCTTTCAACCTATTCACGTTTTCTTCAGCGGATCTTTGATATTTATCCAGATTAGAGACTACATTCAGAATAAATACCTCTGAATTATAGCTTTTTGCTATTTCCAGTCCACTAATGGCTGCTAATTCACAGGCAAAGGAACCATCAGTGGTCAGGAGAATCTTGTCAAATATCATTTGAATCCTCTCCATACAAATACAGGGATGTCTCTAGGGGTTTCCTTGATAACGTCTTCTGTAACGCTTCCTAAGACGAACTTTTCCGTTGGCGTTGAGTGAGTTGCCATCAGAATGGCTTTTGCTCCAATTTTACCTGCAACGGATACTATAGTAGGAGCAGCATCGCCTTCTTCAGCAATAGTCTCTATTTCAATTCCTTGTTCTTCAGCCATATTTTTCGCTTTCGTGAGTATGCGCTCAGCTATACGATCCAATGTTTCTTCATATCTTTCGGTTATCTCTCCCATAAATCGTGGTTTGGGCATATATTTTTTAATCTCAATAACATTCAGTACTACAATCTCAGAATTTTTGAAGTTCTTTATAGCCTCTTTCAAGACGTAGTAACTACTTTCAGAATCGTCCATGGGTACCAAAATCTTCTCAAACAAACCTCTACCCCCTTACAATACCTAACTTTTGATAGAGGTATAACTCTATTTATCGTTTATTGATGTTGAACCAAAATTAAATATATGCCGAATAGAAAAAAGAAATCATGAAAGAAATAAGGTGGGGTATTAGAGGGTTCGACAAATTGCTCGGGGGAAAATTCCCAAGAAACTGTAATCTCTTATTGATAGGTCGACTGGGATCAGGGAAGTCAATATTTTGTGAACAAGTAATTTACGAGGGTTTAAAACAAGGCGTACCTGGTGTCTATGTATCGGTAGACGAACCCCCTTATATAGTAAAAGAGAATCTATTCCGCCTCGGATGCGATTCAGAGGAATATGAAAATCTTGCTATCGTGGACTGCTACTCCTACGGAATCGGAAGAATTAGGGGAGAGACTCCATTAACTAAGGAACCCCATATAGTAGAGGACCCAACGCAGATTGATCAAATCGGAAAAGAAGTGCAAGAGATAAGAAAGGATTTTGGCGAGGGAAGATTGGTTTTAGACTCCCTTTCAGGTCTTTTAAGCTTTGTAAAAATAGACATCGAATCTGCAATAAGACTGGGTCAGACGCTTTTCGAAACGATGATGTGGAGTCCAGCAATAATAGTCAGTCATGAGGCGATGGATTTAAGAAATATAAGTAACGCGCTGAGGAAGGTCACTCATGGCGTGATTAGGATGCGACTTGAGGAGGTTGAAGAGGGCATTGAAAGATGCTTAAGAGTCGAGAATGTCATGGGCACTACTTCACCATGGAAAAGATACGGCATAACCGAAAAAGGGATTTTAATGGAGGAATAATTTTGGTAAAAATCCTTCAGACTTGGATAAAAAATTTAGATGATATTTTGGGAGGAGGAATACCTGCTGGTTCAAATGTATTCCTGTATGGACCTCCAGGGAGTGGAAAGACTTCTTTTTCCCTGAATATACTCTCAAAAAATTTGGAGAATGGCGTTCCTTGTTTGTGCATAACTGTGGACGAATCGCCAAAAATGTTGCGAGATAGATTTGCTGATTTTGGGTACGATACTACCGAATTTGAGGAGGAAAACCTCTTCCAGGTCATAGACTGCTATACGTGGAGGCTTGGAGAGTGGGCCGAGAGCACCGAGAAGCGTTTTGTTAGTTCTTTAAGAGACCTGAACCAACTAATTAGACTTTTTATCGAGAGCATAGAAGATCTAAAGATTGTAGAGAGAGGTGGTATGATCCTTTTCGATACATTATCTACCCTTGTGATGTACGCTGGATTAGATTTAACCTACAAGGCTACAAACTCCTTGACAGCGATGATAAGAGAGTCTAATGCCATAAGTTTCATGGTTTTGGAGGAAGGTGTCCATGAAGAGAGAACTATGGCAACCCTAAACTATATAACGGAGGGTACCATAAGGTTCAAAACCGAGCACGAGAGGCTCTATCTTAGAGTAGAACGATTAAAAAGATCCCCTCACATGACCCACTGGGTTCCTTTCAAATTAACAAACGCAGGACTGGAAATTACAAAGGTTAGGTGAGTTTTATGGCTAAAAGAAAAGAAGTTTTCGAAAAAATTTATGAAACTACCCAAAAAAATATGCGAGCAGCGCTAGAGAAGAAACTTAATTTAAGAGAAAATCTCGGAGACACCGTCCATATATTAGCTTTTCAGAACAGATTCCTACCAATTTTAGCCTTAAGTCCTGGATCAGAGTCTGTTCTTTACGAATCAGGAAGAGATAACGGAAGAAGGTTTGTCTCAGAGTTCATAGAAGGTGAAGATTTACAATCAGTTTTGATAAACTTCGCTGACTTTATGAAGAGGACAAAGATTGGAGACATAGAAATAGTAGATGCATCTGATTCGAAGGCCACGGTTAGATGGAGAGAAGGCATAACCTGCGCCGGTGTTCCTGATGTTGGATTGACTTTATGTCACTTTGAGGCGGGAACTATGGCTGGAACCACGGAGGAAAAACTTGGTAAGAGAGTTATAGTACATGAGACGGATTGTTGCGGTTCTGGATCACATTACTGCGAATTTAAAATAGAAGTGATGGAATAAGCTCAAACCTCGCGTAAAGCATCCAAACGCGTGTGAACGACTATGCCGTTCTTTGTTATCTCCATTTCGTATATTCTTTTACTGTGGTTTACTCCTTTCATTTTTCTTACGGTTATGTACTGTTTGTAAGTATTACCTTCCTTGGCGTACATCAGAAAAATTACTCCATCTGCGAGAAATTCTTCAACACCAAATCTGCTTATATCGTCACTCCCTTCCTTAACCTCGGATATAAATAAAGAGGTGCATCCAAGCTTTTCTAAAGCGGTAGAAATTCTTAATATCTCCTTCCTTATTTCAAACTCATCCCTCAATATCACTGCAAAGGATGTTATGGAATCAAAAACTAATCTTTTGGCACCAGTTTTTTTCCAGAGTTTGTAGATATCTTCTATCAACGAATTAATGTCGAAAGGTCTCATCTCCACATATTTTTCATCCGTTGGAGATGCTATGCGAGTAGATATGGCATCTAAAATAGCCAATGTCCCTTCATCTTCGTATTTTTTAAGATTCCATCCGAAAGATTTCATATTTTCTCTAATTTTACCTGGAAATTCGTCAAAAGCAATATATATTCCGTTTTCGCCATTTTCCGCTCCTTTTAGTAGAAACTGAAGACCGAAAGTAGTCTTCCCTGCCCCGGCATGACCAGCCAAAAGTATAGATCTCCCTATCGGGAAACCGCCGTTCAAGAGATCATCAAGTCCTCTTATTCCTGAGGGTATCTGCATAGGTAAACCTCTTTTTTATATGACTTATAAACCAATTCAAATTTAATTTTTTCTATATTATAATTCTAAAAGAAAATTTTAAAAAAAATCTTAGGATACCTCTCTCTCTATTACATCTAACTTCACTAGTAATTCTGACAATTCTATCAAATCATGTACAAATTCTCCCGTAACATCAAGTAATCTTACAGCCTCAATTATGGTAAAGAAACGCCATAGATCCTCATCTAAATCATAAATTGCTACTTTTTGCTTGAAGTCTAAGACGCTCAAAAGATGTCTCAAGTACTTCTCTCTGTCATCTTTTATTCGTGAGTACAAGATATTTACACACTCTTTAGATATCTTCTCAATTATTTCATCTGAAAAAGTGGATTCGTCAGGTATTTCGATTCCACCAAGCATCGCATACATTTTCAACTCTATACCTAGCCAGATCTTCTCTTTTATAGATTCTTCTTTTTCCTTTTGTAAAGATATTACACCCTCTGCACTCAAAACCACAAGGATTGAAATATCCAATGCTTTTTTGTGGAGGTTTACCAAGAAATCGATTTCCTTTCTCCTGAAATAGGGAACAACTTCATAAAGTCCAAAAACCTTTCTTCTAGTTTCTATCTCTTCTATGGAATCAGAAATAACTCTTTCAACTTCTTTTAGTTCTATTTTGTCAGATAAATGCTGTTTGAGATCTTTTCCAATCTGTTCAGTAACTTCTCCTAAGTCTCCGAGATTGTACTGCGAATATAGAAACTTAGGTAGATTTTTTACTACATCATAACAGTTCGAGAATTCTTCAACCAATTTTATGTCATCATCTTTCAAAATATCCTTTTGCACCCAGATCACGTTATAATAATATGACACAACTAATAAAAGTTTTTATCGGTTAGGCGACATATTTTTTGTCAGAAACTTGAAAAAAAGGATTAGAATATACTAAAAGGATAAAAAATATTATAAGAAGAGAGAGTACCATGAGGAAGGGATGGGAAGGACAAGGGTGCCCTTATTATTAATATTTAACTAATTTTATTATTATTTTTTCCTAAGATTGATCATATGCTTTTAAAATTAATGAGTGACTATGTAGTTAGAAATATATATCGGATTCCATGATTTAAAAGCATGAATTCAAAGTTAAGATTTATTGGACTTTTGATAACTGTAACTTTACTGATAAGCGTGGTTATTATATATTTTCCAACTCACACAATGCCTAAATATTCAAACCCTTTGGTTGTTGGCTTTATAATCATGTTCATCATAACTTACATAGCCTTCCTTAATTCTCAGACTAAGTAAAAATAATGTAAACAACAAGTTTATCAAATACCTATAATCTATCGATTTAGAATTTGAAAGGTGGGAAAGAAAATAATCTCAAAGATACGCGTAGTCAATTTGGAGAGATGTATAGGTTGCCAACTATGCATGTTCGCATGCGCGAGATACGTCCAAAGAACTATGTCTCAGGTAAAAACTAGAATCCAAGTAAAGACAACAGGAGGGCTCGAAGGAGACTTCGTATTAATCGCGTGCAGAGCCTGTCCAGATCCTGCTCCCTGTGCTAAGGCATGCCCAACGGGCGCGCTTGTGCCAAGAGAAGGTAATATAGGGGTTAAATTAATCCCGGAGAAGTGTACAAGTTGTGGTGACTGTGTAGAAGCCTGCATAATAGGGGCAGTATTCTGGGATCCAGAGGAGGACAAACCTCTTATCTGCACTCACTGTGGACAGTGTGCAATAATATGCCCCCATGAAGTGATTGCATTCGAGAAAGTAGAGGTAATAGAAGCATGAAGGTCCTTTACATTGATCTTGCGAAGCAAGACTATGAGGAAAGAGAAAGAGAAGATATAAAAGAGAAGCATCTCGGCGGAGTAGGAGCCGCAGCAAAACTATTACTAGAAGAATGTCCTAAGAATGTAGATCCTCTATCTCCAGAAAACGTTATAATTTTGGCTATAGGTCCTCTAGGTGGACTATTTCCATTGTGCACCAAGGTGGCAGCTACGTTTAAGTCTCCCCTTAACAATGAGTACGGAGAATCTTATGCGGGTGGTAGACTAGCATCTGCAATGAGGTTTAGCGGTCATGATGCGATTGTCATAAAAGGAAGGTCTGAAGAGCCTGTTTATCTATCCATCCATGATGATGATATAAAATTCGAGGATGCTACTCTTCTTTGGGGTATAAAGGACACCTACGCGGTAGGACGTATAATAAGAGAGAGGGAAACTGGTGCTGGAAGAAGAAGTATAATTAGAATAGGTCCAGCCGGAGAGAGGGGAGTTAGGTATGCTTCTGTAATCGTAGACTCATATAGACACTTTGGGCGGTTAGGTCTCGGCGCTGTTTTTGGCAGTAAAAACTTAAAGGGCATGGTGATATCAGGTAAAAAAGAATTCAAAGCGCCTGATATGTCGAAGTTCAACAAAACTTGGCGAAATATAATGCATACAACCGTTAATACAGACATTATGGAAAAATACCACGATCTGGGTACTTCGGCAAATATTCTTCCTCTGAACTACCTGAAAGGTCTACCAACGAAAAACTTCACCTCTGCTCAATTTTCGCATGCACAATACATATCTGGAGAAACATTTGCTGAAGATCATCTTACCAGAAAAACTGCCTGTATTCCTTGTCCGATAGGATGTATACATATAGCCTCACTGAGATTTTTATATGCTCCGCAGCATGAGTATGCTACCGTGAATATGTCCTATGATTATGAGTTGATCTATGCTCTGGGATCGCTCTTAGGAATAACAGATTCTACCAAGGTGCTCATGCTCATAGAAAAATGCGAGAGATACGGCTTGGACGCGATGAGTACGGGCGTATGTCTTGCATGGGCAACTGAGATGTACGAGAAAAATCTTATTTCAGCGGGAGAAACGCTTGGAATCCCTCTAGCGTGGGATCATGCTGACAGTTATTCGAAGGCAATTGACAATATAATACTCCAAAAAAATCATTTCTATCAGGAGTTGGCAAAAGGTATAGACCATACATCGGAACACTGGGGCGGAGAGGAATTCGGCATGACGCTTGGTGGATTGGAGGTTTCTGGATACCACACAGGAGCCTCGAGTATAGTAGGCCAGATCGTGGGGGCTAGACACTCTCATCTGGACAACGCTGGATATAGCATAGATCAAAAAGCAGCATCAGCCCAGACACCTTTGGAAAAACAGGTGGAAGCAATCATAAAGGAAGAATACTGGAGGTGTCTCGTTAACTCACTGATCATATGTCTATTCGCGAGGAATATATACACAGAGGAAATCGTCCTACAAACTCTGGACTCCGTAGGAATAGAAAAAACGGAAGAAGATCTTTGGAATATAGGTAGAGAAAACTGGAAACTTAAGTGGGAATTTAAAAAGAGAGAAGGATTCGATTTAGATAACGTAAAAATTCCAAGCCGATTCTTCGAAACGACAAGCATGACAGGGAAACTTGAGAGAGAAGTCATAGAAGAAATGCTTAGGATGTACAAGGAGAAGGTGGGACAATAGTTTTTCACTATAAATTGCAATTTTGCTTAGCGTTAAAAAGATTAATGTAATCACCAAAATCTTACAGTTGTAGGAAAGATTAGAAAAAAGCCACAACTCTGATTCAGGACTTCAAACTCTACCAGATTTTACCTGGCCTTACTTGTAAGGAAATAAACAAATGTAATTCCAAAGAGAATGATGAGGGCGCAACTTTGAAACATAAGTGTGAATCCATGACCTTCTAGAACAAAACCCATTGAAGTTGCTCCTAGAGCCAAGCCAGCCTGTAGAAAACTATTCGCAAAACCCATTGCCAAGCCTCTACTTCTAGCAGGTATGGCGTCTGCTAGAAGAGCAAAACCAGCTGGTACTGTTAGACCCATGCCTAACCCGAAGAGGATAGTAACAGCCGATAGAGTATAAAAGGTCGTGAAAAGGGGAACAAGAAAAACGGCTACCGCGCATGTTGTCAAACCAGAGATTATAACCGGTCTTCTTCCTATCCTATCTGAGATCATACCGGAGGGGATCCTAAATAATGCAGAGCCTAAATAAAGGGCGGTTATCATTATGCCGATAGAGGTGGTAGCTATCCCAAACTCCTTAGCGTATAGCGGAACAAACGATGAAATCGTACTAGACCCCCAAGTGGCAAACAAAGGAGAGAGCAGTGCTCCAATTACGATAAAGTTTCTAAGCCAACCGTAATATGTCTCTCCAGCCTTTATTGTCTGATCCTCACATTCTCTAAGACATATAAAGACAAACACCAATCCAAAGAAAGGAAGTATACTGCAGGCGTAAAAGGAGGCATTAAAGCCATAACTATCTGTTAAGAAGCCTCCTAAAGTCGGACCGAGGACGAAACCAAGCATTGTAAAAGCGGAAAGCCAACCTAATGACTCGCCTACCTTATCAGGCTCAGCAATATCTACTACAAGGGCGTTGGCAACAGGAATGAATATGGCTAAGGCGATACCGTGAAGAATCCTTATTAAGGCAAGTTCAAAAGTAGAGACTACGATTGTATAGAATATAGGTGCCAGAGTAAATAGGATCAAGCCTAGGAAGATAAAAATCTTTCTTCCAACCCTGTCCGAGATCGCTCCGAAAGGGATCATAAAGAAGGCTGCAACATAAGATATGGCTGCCACAACTAACCCGATTTCGAATTTCGAGGCACCAATCTCTTGTGCAAAAAGAGGTATGACGGGAAAAAGAATGCTGAAACTCGCATAAGCGAAAAAAGCAGTTATATATAAAGAAAACATCTGTAAGGACTTTTCTTTTGTTCTAATATTAATTACCCCTTCCATCCCTAACAGCTATCGTTAAATTCATTCTTATATTAAACATTTTATAGAAGTTACATCAGGCTAATTTTTCTAATCTAAATAATAAATAAAAAATCGGAGATTGATTATGTTTATCTAAGTGGAAGATTTAAATATTTCATTCAAATGATCAAGTAATATAAAAATGTCCAATCTATAGCCAATAAGGAGGTGAAAACTGTGAAAAATCCAAAAGCATCAAAAGAATTATTAGATTTATTAAACAAAGCGATAGCAAGGGAATTACAGGTTGTAGTACAGTATATGTGGCAACATGTTCTTTGGAGCGGAGTAAAAGGATTTGCCGTAAAAGGTGAACTGGAGAGTATAGCGATAGCCGAAATGAAACATGCTGAAGCAATAGCAGAAAGGCTTGCCTATCTCGGAGGAATACCAACAACTAAACCAGACCCAATCTTCGTTGGAGAGACTCTCAAAGAAATGATAGAGAGAGACAAAAAGGATGAAGAGGGGGCAATTCAGTTATACAAACAAATAATAGACGTAGCCAGAAAAGAAGGTGACGAAACAACCGAGTTTTTGTTCAAAGAAATCCTATCTGATGAAGAAGAACACCACGATACATTTACAAGCCTATTGGAAGAGATATAATTTAAAAACGGAATAGCGAGGCAATCCTTGCCTCGCCTTCGAATCTTTAATTTAAAAGATAAAATTTCGTTTAATCCGTCCAAATTCGCCTTTGGCGAACTTTTTTTTCAAAGAAAAGTTATAATTAATCCTTCTCAGCCTGCCATGATGTGAAACATTTATAAATATGCAAGATTTAACGGCTTAATATGGAAGGAAAATTTATTCCACTGTTTATTCCCTTGTTATTTGCAGTATTTTTTGTAAGTGGTTGCACACAGTATGAAAAACAAACTCAACCTTCCAGGATACAAGTAAGTGTAGATGACGACCCGGTAAAGGGATCAAAAGATGCGCCTGTTACAATAATTGAATTTAGTAACTTTAACTGTCCTTATTGTAGAGCGTTTTATACGGAAACATTACCGCTTATAGAAAAGGATTATATTGAAACGGGTAAAGTCAAACTCGTTTACAGAGACTTTACAAGAAGTCCGCTATCTCAAAAAGCTGCTGAAGCAGCAGAATGTGCTGCTGAACAAGGAAAATTCTGGGAATATCATGATAAAATATTTGATAATCAGCAGTTGTTGAGTAATGAAAGCTTAAAGCAATGGGCGTCGGATTTAGGTCTAGACACCAAAAAATTTAGTGATTGTTTAGATTCAGGAAAAATGGCTTCAGAAGTTAAAAAAGATCTTAGAGACGCTAAAAGTTATGGAGTAACTAGAACGCCTACTATTTTTATAAACGGTATTGTTGTGGAGGGTGCACAGCCATATAGTGTATACCAACAAATAATTAGGCAAGAATTAAGTAAATAATTTCTCGGTTATAGTAGGATTTTGCAATCTTTAAAAAGCTAAGTTAGAAAGGGAGGCGGTGGATACGGCTAAAGTAATTACTTGTTCTGTAAATGTGGTAAAGGATATTACCCCGGAGGAAGTCTGGGATATCATCCGGGGAGATAGAAGAGATGAATACCTCCTGGTGGATGTGAGAACCCCGACTGAATATGAAGAAAAACATCTTCCCGGAGCGAGGCTAATTCCCTTAAATGAGCTTGATCGAAGATATTCAGAGCTTGAGAAACAGAAGAAGATTATTACTTACTGTCGCTCGGGAAAGAGGAGCTTGGGGGGAGCAATTCTCCTTTGTAATGTAGGATTCTCAAGACTCTACACTATGAAAGGAGGAATCATAGACTGGCCCTACGAGACGGTAAGGGGCCCTCTGGAGGAGGCAGAAGAGTTTTTCAAAGATATTAAGGAAATTAAGGAGCTTCTGCTTTTTGCACTGCAAATGGAGAAGGCAAGCCAAACCTTCTACAATCAGGTTGCCGAAAGATTGGAGGAAAAGGAGATATTAGATTTAACGAAGAAGCTTTCTAAGGTGGAAGGAAAGCATATGGGGGTTCTTTACACAAGATTGAGGGAGATCTGGTCTGAAGCCCTGGCCTTAGAAGAAATTAAGGAATCAGAGTTTATGGAAGGGGCGATCTCTCTTCCTCAGGCGCTTTTGGTCATTGAAAAAGAACTTCCCAAAGGAAAGATAGATATCTTGGAACTGGCCTTGGAAAAAGAGTGTAAGGCTTTCGACCTCTATCAAAGGATGGCAGATAAAGTAGAATCGCCCTTGAGGGGTCTTTTCCGGGATCTGGCGGAACAGGAGAGGAAACACATCGATGAACTGTCCCGTCATCTCTGAAGAGAATCTGGCAAACAAATGTAAATTCCAGAAAGGAGAAGAGCGATGTACGTGCAGCAATTTTTCGTTAAGGGTCTGGCTCACCTCTCCTATATCTTGGGGGGGAACCAGACATGCGCTGTTATTGATCCAAAAAGGGATGTTGACGACTACATTATTGTAGCCAAGGATATGGGACTTAAGATCACCCATATAATCGAGACTCATCTTCACGCTGACTTTATCTCAGGCCATCTGGACTTGAAGGAATTAACCGGGGCTAAAATCTATGCTCCCAAGGCAGCGAATTGTCAGTTTGACCATGTCTCTGTAGAAGAGGGAGATATTCTTGAAATTGAGGATGTGGAGCTTAAAGTATTGGAAACTCCGGGACATACTCCTGAACACGTTTCCTATGCAGTTTCCGATCGCTCCCGAGGCGAGGAACCGGTAGCGGTCTTCTGTGGTGATACTCTTTTCGTGGGTGATGTGGGGAGGCCTGATCTCTTCCCTGACATGGCAGAGGAGCTGGCTTCCAAATTGCATGATAGTCTTCATAAGAAAATCCTTAAACTCCCTGATTTCTGCGAAGTCTACCCTGCTCACGGAGCCGGTTCCCTTTGCGGAAGAACAATTGGAGCCAAGCGATCCAGCACCATCGGTTATGAAAGGCGCTATAATTATGCTCTCCAGCATAAGAATAAGGAAGAATTTAAGAAATCACTTTTATCCGGAATGCCCGAAGCCCCGGATCACTTCAGCCGTTGCTCAGCAATTAACGCCAAGGGACCAGTCCTGGTAAGAAGTTTACCGGTAGTTAAACCCCTGACTCCTAGAGAATTCTGGAGACTTAAGAATAATGGCCATCTTGTTCTGGACATCCGTGATTATACTGCATTTGGTGGAGCCCATGTCCCGGGATCATATCACCTAGATTTTGGAGGTAACTTTTCTACCTTCGCCGGATGGATCCTGCCGCCGGATAGACCATTGCTTCTGGTGGGGAATACTGAAGAATATATTCATCACGCGATAACACAACTTCGCCGCGTAGGGCTGGATCAGGTAGTAGGATACTTGGAAGACGGCATCCATGCATGGGCAACGAGTGGCTTGCCCCTAGAACATCTGCCACAGATCTCAGTCCAAGAACTTAAAGGAAATCTGGATCGGGGGGAAGATCTGGTTGTACTTGATGTACGGTCCCAGATGGAGTGGGATGAGGCGCATATCGAAGGAGCAGTCCATATTCCTGCTGCGGATACCAGAACCAGGTATGGAGAGGTGGAGAGAGAAAAGTCGGTAGCGGTACTTTGTAACACTGCGCACCGTTCCAGTATGGCGGCAAGCATCCTCAAGCAGCATGGGTTCACCAATCTCAGCGTTGTTACTGGAGGAATGACCGCCTGGCAGGAAGCCGGATATTCCGAAAAGTGTCCCATTTGCGCGGCTCCCCATCTTCCCAAACTCGGAAAGCAAGATTAGAAAGAGTGACATTCTAAGATAATTGGCTGGATCAAAATTGTAAGTTGATAGCGAATTATCTAATTCCGGTATCAATGTTTATATCTAATCGAACTGTTTTACCGGCTTCTATTTTTATTTCTTTAGGTTTATCGACAAGCTTCATATTAAAACCAAGTTCTTTTAAGTAAACAATGTAGATTCCTTCATTTATGGCTATTTTGTAATTTCCGTCTTCATCAGAATAAGCTCTGACAACTATTGTTGTACCATCAGTCTTGTAAACGATAACTTCGTAATTTGGATACGGACCATCGCACGGCGGACCTTTAGGTGTGTCAGGAGGGCATGGTACACCAGTAAACGTAACCATGCCTACCAAAAATCCCTGTCCTTTTTCATTTCTTGGGATATTTGATTGTTGAACACATCCGCTAATTAGAATGATTCCTAAAACTAAAGGAATTAAAACGATATTTTTGCTCATATTGAATATTGGTTTGACATTTAAATAAAAAACTATCTATAACTTAAAATTAGGTTGAAGTCAAGACACCAAACTTTAAAAAGAATTGTAACAAAACTTTTATATTTTTTTAACTATAGTAACATAAATAGAATATATTAAAACAATTTGAAATAAAAAAGTGATAAAATGTACAAACTAGATGAGATCGATTGGAGAATCATTAGAGAACTGAGGAAAAATTCAAGGATGCCTTACAAAAAACTGGCAGATATAATAGGCGAATTCAGTCGAGTCGGCATTTCAAAAAGAGCAGAAAGATTAGAAGAACTGGAAATCATCGAGAGATTTACCATAGATGTTAACTATGAAAAATTGGGCTTGAACTTACATGTTATCGTGCTCGTCCACTTGGATCATATGAAAACCAAAGATTTTGTGGAAAAAATTAATGCAAACCCGCATCTAAAAGATGAAAGCGTTATATGGATATTTACGTTAAGCGGAGAATACGGTCTTGGGTTATATGGTGTTTGGGAAGATTCGAAAGCCTATGGTGCTTGGAAATCTAAATTAATTTCTTCTTTCGAAGAAATACGAGAAATGCACGAATACGTAATCTGGGATTTTTATAAGAAAAATGGGGAAGTGAAGACTCCTGAACATATTAAAAAAGCAGTTATAGAGCTTGAGAGCCAAAATACCGAATAGACTTTTAGGTGAGTTTCTTGCTTTATTCAGCATCGAAACAAATTTCCCTCGAATTTACAAAGGAATATAAACCAATTAAAATCTTAGAAACCTCTTTATCTAGATTGGACTCATTTTTAGGAGGTTTTCAGTCTTCAGGTATTACCCTAATAGATTGTTCAAGCCCCTTTCTCTTTGATTTTTTAGGATTGCTTTGCGTAAGATCTATCCTAGAATTCGATGATGATGTAATTTTTGTGGATGGAGGAAATTCCATTAATCCATATACAATTGTAAAATTGTCTAAAAGAACTAAAATAAGCGAAAATTACGTTTTATCTAAAATAAAGGTTTGCAGGGCATTTACTGCATATCAGCTATCAACTATATTGGATAATCTTGGAAATGCGGTTGTTGAATACAACCCTTCTCTACTCATAGTTTCTTGCATCTCTGATTTATTCTTGGATAAAGATATAAAGAGAAATGAGGCAGAGGTCCTGCTCAAAAGAGGTTTGTGGAATATAAAGAGTTTAACTCGAAAATACAATCTTATAAGTATTCTAACAACCTTCAGGTCTTTCCACAGATTTAAAGGAATATTTAATGCTGATAGGGTCATCAAAATAGAATCAAAGAAGAAATACCTGAGAATATCAATAAACAATAAAACTATGGACTTTTATCCTTTACCTAGCTCTCAAACTGTTCTGGAAGATTTTTTAGGAGGTTAAAAAATGGGAAGAACTGTTCCAACTTATAGGACTATTTTAGAGACTAAAATATCAGAATGGAACGATTTTAAAAGAGCTTTGCGTGGAAATGATAAAAAAGCATTTGATAGGCTCATGAATAAAGCAAGAAAGCATGCATCTGCCTCTACCTATGATATTAGGCCGGATCCCATTGAATCAATATTTATGTCTATCCTCTTAGAATTTGAAAAAGAGATAGAAGAACTAAGAAGAAAAATAGAGGAAAAGGAATGAAGGGATGGTTATTAGATTTATATCCAAATGAAAATGAGATAGTACTATGGGTAAAAAATGACCATGGAATAAAGAAGGTTATAGATAGTGATTTTTTTCCTTCTTTCTATGTTTATTCCTCCCTACAAGATCTCAAGAGTTTAGAATCTAAATTAAGCGATGATACTTCTGTTAAATCCCTAGATTATGAAAAGAAAAGACTCTGGCTAAGAGAGAAAGAGTCTCTAGTGCTTAAAGTTACTGTATCAAAATATAAAAGATTAAAAGAACTTGCTAATAATATTGATGAATCCGGGAATTTCTCCAAATACCAATTATTTAACGTAGATCTGAGCTTTCCACTGAGATATACGCTATATAAAGAGATATTTCCATTTGCTTTTCTAGAAATAAACGGAAAAATAAATCTTCTGGACGATATAAATTCGATAGATTACGATGTTCCTGAGTTAAGCTCTATCAGAATAGACGTAGAGATAAATGCGAGAGATAGAATTCCTAGATATGAAGATCCTATTTCAAAGATAATCATGGATGATATCGTTTTAGAAGGAGAAGAAAAAGAGCTCTTGATAGAATTAAAGGAGATAATTGAGCATTTAGATCCGGATATAATCTATACAAATGGCGGAGATAAGTACCTCATACCGTATCTATTTTATAGGGCTAATTACAGTAAATTAGATGATTTTTTCTTAGGAAGAGAAGAAGACTCTTTTCCACAAAAAAAAGGAAGATCGTATTTTACATACGGGCAGGTAAAGTACAAGCCTCCTATGTACACGTTAAAGGGAAGAATTCACATAGATATGATGAATTCCTTCTTATACCAAGAAAGCGGTCTTTTTGGCCTCATAGAACTATCTAGGATATCTAGAATACCTATACAAATCTTATCGAGGACCACTCCAGGAACAGCCATTACCTCTATTCAAATCTCTCGGGCATTTAAAGAAAATACTCTAATTCCTTGGAAAAAGAATCTGCCTGAACAATTTAAATCCGCCAAAGATTTATTCATGGCTGATAGGGGCGGATTTATATACGAACCTGTCGTAGGAATCCATGAAAATGTGGTAGAGATAGATTTCTCCTCCTTGTATCCGAGTATAATGGTAAAATATAATATTTCTCCAGAAACAGTGCTATGCAATTGTTGCAGGGAGAGGAAGGTAGTTCCAGGGTTAAACTACAATATATGCAAAAACATTGGATTGATTCCTAAGGTCTTAGAACCAATAATTGAAAGAAGAATGGAATATAAGAAGAGAGAAGGAGATCTCTATAAGCAAAAGAATAATGCATTGAAATGGATTCTAGTGACTTCCTTTGGGTATACAGGTTATAAAAATGCAAAATTTGGAAAGATAGAATGTCATGAAACCATAAATGCGTATGGTAGAGAAATATTGGTTAGGGCAAAAGAAATAGCTGAAAGCTTAGATTATGAAGTGCTGCATGGTATTGTTGATTCATTATGGCTTAAATCCAATTGTAATGATCATGAAAAGCTATGCAATATGATTTATGAAGATATAAAGATCCCTTTGGGTATAGAAGCATATAAATGGATTGTATTCTTGCCAAACAAAAGCAATGAGATTGGAGCCTTAAACCGATATTACGGTCTTTTTGAGAATGATGATGTGAAAGTTAGAGGAATAGAGATAAGAAGGAGAGATTCTCCTGAAATAATAAATAATTTGCAGAGAGATATGCTCAAAGAGTTAACTAAAGCAAACAATAAGAAAGAGTTCTACAGACAAATCCCCAAGGCTATAGAAGTGTTAAGAGATTATGCGAGAAAAGTAAAGAATGGAGAATGCGATTTAGAAGAGCTTGTTTTCACATCTACAATTTCAAAAAAAATTGAAGAATACGAACAATTTACCTTCAACGTTGCATCTCTCCTTCAACTAAGAGATAAAGACGTTGTGCTAAATCCTGGCGAGAGAGTAAGATACATAATCACAAATTCCAATTCAAAGAAATATTTGGATAAAGTTAAAGTATTGGAGCTCGCTGATGAAAATGAAAAATATGACAAGAAAAAATATCTCCTCTATCTTTTAAAGGCAGGAGAGAGTCTCCTACTTCCATTTGGTTATACTGCAAAGAGACTGGATGAAGAGTTAAAATTAACATCTCAAAACACCTTATATAGATATTCCAGTAAGAAAAATGTAATATTTTAGCAAAATAATGATTTCCAAGATTTATTCGTATTTTATCCTTTCTCCCGTTATCATGTAATGTATCCTCGATCCTATGTTGCAAGCATGATCAGCTATCCTTTCTAAATGTCTAGCTACGAAGGATAAATGGGAGGCATCCGCCATGGTGCGTGGATCTTCGATTATGAACGTTAAAAGTTCCCGCCTTACTTGGTCGTACAAGCCATCAACAATATCATCTCTTTCTGAAAGGTCTCTTAATCCATCTAATTCTCCGGATATGAAGGCCTCAATACAGTCGTCTAACATACCAGTTGATATCTCGCACATCCTAGGAACATCGATGAGAGGTTTAAGCAGGGGTTTACCTGCTAATTTTATGGCAATATCCGCTATATCTCCAGCGTTATCTGCAATTCTGTCTATATCTGTGATGATTTTCAAACAAGTAGTTATTATTCTTAAATCACCTGCCATGGGACATTGCAAACATAGTAGGTCAATGCATTTCTTTTCTATTTCGAATTCAAATTTGTCTACTTTTTCGTTTCTTTTTATAACTTTTTCCGCTAGCTCTACGTCTTGTTTTTTTAAAGATAAAACGGAGTCATTAACCAGCTCCTTAGCCATTTTTCCCATATCAACGACGCACTGCTTTATCTCTTCTATTTTTTCTAAGTATTGGTCTCTTACCATTATATTATCCCTCTATGTTATCCTCCTATCCGAATCTGCCGGTAATATAGTCCTCGGTTAATCTTTCTTTAGGGTTTTGGAATATTGTCCTTGTGGAGCCAAACTCTATCAACTCTCCCAGGTATAAGTAAGCTGTGAAATCTGATATTCTCGCTGCCTGTTGCATGTTGTGAGTTACAATAATAATAGTATGATCCTTTTTAAGTTCAACGATCAAATCTTCTATCTTAGCAGTAGCGATAGGGTCTAAAGCAGAGCAAGGCTCATCAAAAAGAAGTACATCAGGCTCTACAGCAAGCATTCTCGCTATACAAAGTCTTTGTTGTTGTCCTCCACTCAATCTCATGGCTGATTTTTTCAAATCATCTTTTACTTCATCCCAGAGGGCAGCCTTTTTCAATGCATCCTCAACAATAATATCTAGACTTTCTCTATCATTTAAGCCATGTACTCTAGGGCCATAGGCAACATTTTCGTAGATTGATTTTGGAAAAGGGTTGGGCTTTTGAAATACCATACCAACCTTTGTTCTGAGTTGATTTACGTCTATATCTTCAGAGTATATGTTTTTGCCGTTGTATATTACTTCACCTTCCGTTCTTGACAAAGGTATTGTATCATTCATCCTGTTCAAAGCGCGTATAAATGTGGATTTTCCACAGCCAGAAGGACCAATTATTGCTGTAACTTTTTTCTCTGGAATTTGAATGGATACGTTTTTTATAGCATTTTTTTTATCGAACCAGACGTTGAGATTTTTGGTTTCTATCTTGACTTCTTCTCTTTCGAAGGTTATAATAGTTACCATGGGATCACCAGTCTTTTTTTCTCCTGTAATTGTATCTTATTAGCATTGCAAAGAAGTTCATTCCAAAGATTAGTCCAATGAGTACAATGGCCGTGGCAGCTGCGTATTTCATTGCGTAAGGACTTGAGTGCTGGGTTGCTAAAATAAATAAATGGTAAGGTAAAGACATGAATTTTTCCAACGGAGAACTTGGTAGCCACGCCATGTAGAATACAGCTCCCGTGAAGATAAGAGGGGCAGTTTCTCCCATAGCCCTTGCCAAACCTATAATAGACCCGGTTATCATGCCGGGAAGAGCGTAAGGAAGAACATTTGATCTTACCATTTGCCATTTCGTGGCTCCCAATGCTAAAGCACCATCTCTGAAAGAATCCGGTACTGACTTTAAAGCCTCTTCACTCGCTGTTATTACCCACGGTAAAGTCATACAGGACAGAGTCAAGGAAGCAGCAAATAAAGAAGTGCCGAAACGTAAGAAGAGGACGAAAACAGCCAGTCCAAATAATCCATAAACCACAGAGGGGACGCCAGCAAGATTCCTTATACCCAGTCTTATCAATCTAACTAACCTGTCTCCCTTGGCATATTCATTCAAATAAATGGCGCATGATATTCCAACCGGGATAGAAAAGAAAGCCACTAAAAGACCTAGGTATATTGAGCCTATGATAGCCGGATATATGCCTCCTGTGGTGATGTCCCTGTGCTGCCACATGGAGGTAAGAAATTGCAAGTTAATTACATCGATACCTTCCTTTACCACGAAAGTTATGATCAAAACCAGCAATACCAAAGAAACTAAGCCACTTGCTCTAAGTAAATTAAAGTAAATCCTTTCTTTTATATCGAATTTTATTTTTATACCTCCCATTTTTGACATTACTAATCTTCATTCTATAAATAAACATTATTTTATCAATAAACCTCCCCGTATCTTTGTACTAAGATATCGGCGAAAAAATTAACTAAAAATGTTATTAAGAATAGTAGTAAGCCTATAGCAAATAGAGCCTCATAATGTAACCCTCCTTGGACAACTTCTTTGATCTCTATGGCGATATTAGCCGTCATAGGACGAACTGGATCCAAGAAGCTATGAGGCAAAGCTTTAGAGTTTCCAGCGACCATGAGAACAACCATGGTTTCCCCTACGATTCTGCCAAGGCCGAGCATAATGGAGGCAGCAATACCTGAGCTTGCGGCAGGAACGATTACCATCTTTATGGTTTGCCATTTGCTTGCCCCTAAAGCTAGGCTTGCATCTCTGTATTCCTGAGGTATCGCTACAAGAACATCTTCTGATATGCTAGCAACAGTGGGCAGAGCCATGAATCCGACCAATATTCCAGCTGTTAAAGCATTTAAAGCGTAGGGTATTCCAAACAAACTCGAAAAGAAAGGTGCTAGAACCAACAAACCAAATAAACCTAAAATCACAGAGGGTAGACCAGCTATTATCTCAATAACCGGCTTCAATATTTCTCTAATTGTTATAGAGGCTATTTCTGCAAGATATACTGCTGTTGCAACTCCCAGCGGAATGGATATTATCAAGGCTACAATCGTAACATAGAGTGTTCCCATTACTAAAGGTAAAATGCCCCAAGAAGGTGCTCCAAAAGCCTCTGGATTCCAGTAGTCACCAAAAAAGAATTCTGTAAAACTAATTTCAAAAAAAGCCTTTAAGCCGGTTGCTCCAAGAAAAATGAAGATCCCAACTAAAATTAGTATTGCTGAAACTCCATTTACCATAAAAAAGGTCTCAACAATTTTTTCTTTATTTATTTTGGACATGATATCATATCTTTGTGAACAATTCTTGGTTTTTTCCATGGTCTGCTTGGGTTATCTTGAAGAAGCCTGATTCTTTAACGACTTCTTGCCCCTCATCACTAATCTCGTACAGCAGAAACAAGTGAACAGAACCGTTTTTTTCAGGTTTTCCCGCTGTATATTGATACAATTCTCTGGTGATTGGATACTCTCCTTTTTTTACAGTTTCTTCATCTAGGGGGGATACGTATTTTCCGTCAAATTTCTCAGCGATTTTCAGTACTTTTATCGTCGTCAATGGCTTTCCTTCTTCATCCACTGCATATCCCACTCCTATGTAGCCTATTCCATTTTCATCTCTCACAACGGCGTCCCTGATCTGGGAATTTCCCTCCATGTTCCGCATCTCAGGAGAATATTCTGCTTTAACTACAGAGTCCCTGAAGTACACATAGGTTCCGGAGGTGCTCTGCCTTCCGTATAGAGTTATTCTCTGGTCTCTTCCTCCTAATTCCTTCCAGTTTGTTATCTCTCCTTTATAGATCTTGCTTACTTGATCTAAAGTAAGCTTTTCAACGGGATTCGTAGGATTTACTACCACACAGAGACCGTCTCTCGTTATTATAAATTCCCATGGGTCTATTCCTTTATTTCTTGCTGTTTGAATCTCTATATCTTTTATTCTTCTTGAGGCATCTGCTATCTGAACCTCACCGTTTATCAAAGCCGCGATACCTGTTCCTGATCCTCCGCCTGTTACTAAAACTCTTCTGTCAGGATATTTCTCCATGTAAGCCTCAGCCAGATTGCTTACCATTTGAACCATGGTATCAGAGCCTTTGACCTCTATAGGTTCTGAAGTTTTCTCAGAAGGCTTACTTGGCCCCCCAATACACCCTAAAATCAGGATGCAGGTAATTAAAGTGGAAATTAAAATCTTCTTTTGCAACAGTATCACCTTGGGGGGTGGTAAGACAAGCCGATATTATATATTTTTTCTAAGAAAAATATAGGGAAATATATATCTCTATTTTTAAATGAATTCGATCTTTTTATGCGTATTAGGAAATAAGGAGAGAAAATAATCCTAAGATGGCCTACAGTTGAATAAAGTCTTCGCCTGGATGTTCAAGGGCGTGCATGAGTAACAGGTGATCTCTAATGTGTCTTGTAAGTAAAAAATTCCTTTTAACGTGTTCTTTTCCGTTTTCGGATATTTTTTCTGCGCTTTCAGGATTTCTAAGCAACCAAAGTATCCTGTTCGATGCACCTTCAATAGAATGTACAAGAAAACCTGTAAAGCCGTCTATAATTTGTAAAGGAATTCCTCCAACCGCTCCTCCAATAACAGGAATTCCTTTCCAAAGCGCTTCTGATACAGTTAAAGCAAATCCTTCCTTTAAGGATTTTTGAAGGACTACCGAGGATAATCTTTGTAACGCGTTGACTTCTAGATCGCTTAAGGATAATAAAAGATGTATATCATGATCTCCTTCAGCGTGCTGCTGAACTTCATTGTAAACCTCCATACCTTCGGGGTCATCGGTAGCTAAGCCTCCGGCCAATATTAACTGACAATCAATATGCTTTTTAACAAGTTTGTACGCCTTTATTACTCCAATTGGATCTTTAAATCTATCGAATCTACCTATTTGAGTGATTAAGGGCTTTTCAAGGTTGATATCGAGTTTATCAACGACTTTATCGATTTCATTTTGATTTAATTCTCTATTTTTCTCGCTTAAGGGATCTATAGAGGGAGTAATCATAAATTGTTTGATATTTAAATCAGGTCTTGAAAAGGAGGCTCTTGAAAAAATGGTTCCGTTATATCTTTCTATAAATTGTTTTAAAAACGTCCATGTTTCGCCGAAAGGGGATGAAATATCAATATGGCATCTCCAGATCCATTTGTTATCCCGGGTTTTTGCCTCTATTAGGGCAGCAGGTTGAGGATCGTGTATAAAAATAAATTCTTCATCAAAATTCATTTCTTCAGCGTTTTGCCTATTGTATCTTAAATAAATCTCTATTACATCCTCAGATAACATCATAGGATCTCCTTGAAGGGAATTGTGTAGCCCTTTGGTAACGAGAAAGAAATCCTCACCTCCTTTGATAACATCCCACCTCGTATCAAATCCGAGTTCCTTAAATAATGGAACCTTTCTGTTCAACATCTCTGCCACGCCTCCTCCCACCGCGGTTGAATTCACGTGCAGCATTGATTTGTGAGTAAGTCTATCTGCTAGTTCAAAAAGCTCTTCGATAGTATTGATGCCAACTACCTCTGCATAGTCTATTAGAGACGTCATTTTATTCTTTTTTCTCCAAGTATTTTTCTACCAATTGAATGAGTTTTTTTCTTAGCCCCTCTATAGTATATCCAAAGGGATTAAGATTAGATATCTCATCGGCTAATTCATTTACTTCAAGGGTTTCTGATATCCACCGCGTGAAGTCGTCCTTAAAAACTCCTTTTTCGTGAGCCAATCTGAGTCTAGACTCGATGAAATGATAAAATATAACCTCGGCTCTCACATTCTTCAAACACTCCAGAAACTCCTCCAAGTTTGAGGCAGAGTATTTGGTTGGCTGCACTACAGTAATTGCTTTCTTAAAATGAAAATCAGATTCTTCGTATTCTCCCAGACTTTGTACTTTCATACCATGTTTTTCTATATGTTCTTCTATCATGGTAACAAGGTCATTTCTAAAGTCTTCAACATCTCTGTACTCATCTACGTGGATGGATGCAATTTTCTCTGCTAAAACATCTTCGTGAAGGGTTTTATCTAACCAATAAGCAAAGTCGTTGTGATATTCAGATATGATATGATGAAATTTAAGCATAGAATGATACATGTGGTAAAAAAACGTGTGCTCATCGATGTTTTTAATTTCCTCTAGGAATTCCTTTAAGTTTCGAGCCTTTTTTCCGGTAAGTTCGACCAGATAGATTCCGTTTTGAAATACAAAAGGACCTTTAACATTTTCGGATACCATGAAATTAATTAAAAGGTTTACGTACTTATATTTGTATACGCTTCTAGGCTTTTCTCAACTACTCTCTCATGTTAGTTCCTCACCAGATAAGACTCCCAATGTCTTCTTCCCATCGATATATTATAAAAACTTAGATTCCAAGATCCATTTTAAGAATGAAAGGACCTCTTTTTGATTTCTAACATAAAATCTAGC
>CAYFZR010000061.1:0-36879 GCA_964347835.1 uncultured archaeon | reverse complement strand
AATATTTTTTAGATATATGCGATAAGTTTTAAGAAATGAGAAAAGTTACTATAAACGAATATAAGGGCGAGGGTAACTCTTTATGCCAATGGTACAGAATAAGAAATCCTTTGCGCGTTATATTCAACTTTTTGGTTATATACTTTTGTAAATATCTACCCTCCCTGAAGGTTAAAAATTTTTTATATGGTATAATCGGAACAAAGTTGGGTAAGAACGTTTCTGTAGGATTAGGTGTAGTATTCGACATATTTTTCCCAGAACTTATAGAAATAGGTGATGATTCGCTAATAGGCTATAACACAACGATATTGACTCACGAATTTCTGATAAATGAGTGGAGAAAAGGTCCCGTAAAGATAGGAAAGTCTGTTATGATAGGTGCTAATTGTTTAATACTTCCAGGAGTGGAAGTGGGGGATAATGCAACTGTATCAGCCTTTTCGTTGGTAAACAAAGACGTAGAGAAAGAATCATTCGTCGGCGGGGTTCCGATAAGGGTAATAGAATAAAGGTGATAGAATAATGAATTTTATCGATTGGTTATCAAAAAGAATTTTTGATAAAAAGATTTTATTGATTATAATCTTGATAACAAACCTCGTAGGTACTGCATTTGGATTTTATTATTACGAATACCAGTTTAGAACAAGTCCGATTTATTCTTGGATCTTTATACCTGATTGTCCACTTTACACCCTTCTATTTTCAATTCTCCTGCTTATATTCTTAATTAAAAATAGATTGCCCGCGTACTTGAGTGTGATAACCTTTGTTGGTCTTATAAAATACGGATCATGGACTGTTTCAACCATTGCATTATATTCAGACTATTTTTTATCCCCGACAAACTTTAATTTGTATTCAATATTGTTTTTTGCTCACATAGGCATGTCGTTGGAATCTTTAATTTTATTTCCAATATTAAATCCTTCTAAGAAAGGTATTGCTTTAATATTTTCATGGTTCTTGGTCAATGATGCCTCGGATTATGCATTTGGGACTTTACCCTATTTACCATCCAATGAGCATTTTAATTTTTTGTTGATTCAGAGTCTATTTTTCACGATTTTTCTTTCTCTACTCTTGTTCTGGATTTGTTCTCATAGGAGTAGATACTCAACAAAGACCAAAAAACTTAAATCATAGTGATAGAAACTTTCCCCAAATGGTAAAAATTAGATTTCTCGGCGGTACTAGAGAAGTTGGAAGGTCTGCAATAAAGATAGAGGGTGAAAAAACTAGTATATTGCTAGATTATGGTTTAATGTTGAATCCGCCCCAACTCCCCATTCAGGAAAATAATGTGGATGCAGTACTTTTGTCTCATGCCCATCTCGATCATTCCGGATCTATACCTCTCCTGTATAAAAATGGATTCAGAAAAAATGTATTCATGACTCCTCCTACCAGAGAACTTATTGAATTGCTTTACTTGGATTCATTGAAGATCAAAAAATTTCACTTTTTCCATGAACAAAATGTTATGGGATGTTTGGCTCTAGCTAAACAAGTTGAATATGGAAAGCCTTTTTTCTTCCATGAATTTGACGTAGAATACAATGATGCTGGTCATATTCCTGGGAGTTCCACAATATCTTTGAGTTACGATGGCAAGAAGATACTTTATACCGGAGACATCAACACCATAGAGACCAGACTCCAGTATGGAGCAGAAGTTCCCATAGACGCTAACATATTGATCATAGAGAGTACCTACGCAAACATAGATCATCCCCCGAGAGACGAAGTAGAAAAGAGATTCGTTGAGGTAGTCGAAGAAACGTTAAACAAAGCGGGGATAGCGCTCATTCCTACATTCGCCATCGGAAGATCCCAAGAAATTATGCAGGTATTGGAGAGATACGACATAGTTCCTTCTTATTTAGACGGAATGTCTCAAGAAGTGACTAAGATCTTAAACAATCATCTAGAATACATAAAAAGTCCAAAATATTTAAAAAAGGCTATGAGACACGTCGCCTGGATATTAAACAGAAGTGGTAGAAAAAATATTGTAGAAGAGCCGTGTGCAATTTTATCTACTGCTGGGATGCTTCAAGGAGGTCCAGCCGTCTTTTATCTTAGAAAAATATACAAAGACAGCAAAAATTCCTTGATATTTACAGGATATCAAATAGAAGGTACTCCTGGAAGAAGAATCTTAGATACAAGAACTGTTAACTTGAATGGGTCCGATGTAAAAGTCAACTGTAACGTTCATTATCTAGACTTTTCAGCCCACGTAGGTAAAAAAGAACTGATAGACATAATAAACAAACAAAATAATTTGGAAAGAATATTTATTGTTCATGGGGAGAAAGACGTAACATCAGAATTTGCAGAAGTAGTATACAGAGAGACAGGTATACCCACCACCGCTCCAGAACTAGGAGACGAATTTGAGGTGAAATAAATGGAAAGACCCATTACTTTTGGTGTATTTTTTACTGAGGCTTATGTAAAGAGAGAATGGGACTACGAAGAGTCAAAAGGTAAAGGAGGGACAAGATTAACATTCGAAGGCTATGATGAAGAGGAGCAAGTCGTAAGATTTTTCTTCGTATTAGAATACGCACATCCGCCTGAGGCATTAGACGAAAAAGAGATTTCATACTTCTTCAGGGCAAAACTTAACGGTATTGCAACTATTTCTACCAAAGATAAGGAAGTATTAGATTCAATAAAAACCTTTTACGATTTAAACAAAAGATTGCAACCAGAACTGGTAAGAGAATTATTGAACAGAAGTTTTGAACGTGTTCAATCCTTATTGGGTTGTGTAGACGTAAGTGTATCGAAAGAGGTAATTTGATTTATATTAACCAACGCTATACTGTACGGTAAATCTCTTTGTTTCTCCAGGTTTTATTGCATTATTTCCCTGTAGGTAAATGTTTATTATGTAGTAGTTACCTGTAGGTAAAAGTTCAAAGTAAGGTATCTCCAATCCGCCATAAAGGGTCTTAGGTTCCCAAGATAATAAACCTATTAAAATCCAATACCTAGGTGCCTCTACACTTATTACTGCGCTTATTGGATAATCCATCGGATTTTGTATTATTATATCTTGGTCGATGAATGTTGACCTTGCCCTTACCTTCAGAAGGTTAGGCGGTTGTACGTCTACTACTTCGGAGTGGGTAAATGCTAGAACATCAAAAATAAAAGTGACAAGTATCAATAGAACAAATATCCATTCTAGTACCTTTTTAATGCTTGACCACATAATTAAGAGTATATTGTGTTACATACAAATAATTTTTCTCCTAACCGCGAGATTTCTTGCATATAAGTATAAAAGTGTTATAATTAGAAAGTTTAAGGAATTTAAATAGAAAAAAGCCTTAGTAAATATGGTTTTATACTAGACTTAAACTTAAATAGTTTTATGGTCTAAGGGGTTAATATGCGCGCTGTTCATCTTTCCCCTGAATACGGGTTGATTATAACTGAGGATGGCTTGATAACTACTTTGGAAGAGAGAAAAGTAGAGATTGAATTCGAGATAGGGGATGAATTCTCAATTGTCGATGGTTTTTTACTCAACTCTGAAGATTGGTTCTGGGGCAAGAAAGCGATAATTACAGGTTTTATCTTAGGTTTCTTGATAGTCAGATTCTTGAGGTGAGAGGATGGAGTGGCCCGTTGTGTCAGGAGACTACAAGGTCAAAAATTCTGAGAATCCTATAGCCGTTGTAACCCTTTCATCAGAGATCGATTTAGATGACGTAGCGATAATAGGACCCTTGAAAACCGAGAATATAGGTATAGAGAAGGTAATAGCAAACGTGATTTCGAATCCAAACATTAGATACTTAATCGTGTGCGGACAGGAAGTTCAAGGTCATAAGCCAGGAATCACCTTTAAGGCTTTATACGAAAACGGAATCGATGCAAAGGGAAAAATAATTGATGCTGAAGGTGCAATACCTTACATAGAGAATATACCAAGAGAGGCAGTAGAAAGATTTTGCAGACAGATAGAATTCTTGGACATGGTAAACGTTATCGATGAAGATACGATAAATGAGTCGGTAAAAAAATGTACCGAAAAAAATCCAGGTCCTTTTGATGAACCTCCTTACTTAATTGAGGAGAAGAAAGAAATTCTTAAAGTAGAGAGAAAAATTCCAAAAAGGGTCGAAGAAGAATTATCCATTGAAGGGGTCTATGAAAGAGTTATGCTTTACGCATTCCTAAAGAATTACGAACACGAATGGTTCAAGGGCTTTTTTCAAGGCATGGTTTTGTCTTTGATCTTACTATCAGCCCTCTACGGATGGTTGTTATGAAAGAAATAGATTACTGGTTAAAAATAAGCAGGAAAAAGGAATTGGATTGGAGATTCTTTTTCTTAGGACTGGTACTCGGAATAATATTGGGAGTAATACTATGAAGAATCCAGAGGCATATATTTCGGATAGGATTGAGTTGTATCTCACGATGAGGGGTAGGAGACACGGTTTTCTACTTGGAATTATTACAGGGACGGTATTATTTTTCCTCTTGATTGTTATAAAAGGTGCTTAAATTGTTTAAGATTGATAAAGATCAAGAAATAGTAAATATAGGAGGTACAAAGATAGGCGGGCAGATTGGAGAGAATCCCACTGTGCTAACAGGAACGATATTTTATGAAAAGCATAAAATCGTAGAAAACCAAGATAAGGGCATATTCAATGAGAGCAAGGCAGAAGAACTGATCAATGAGATGTTAGAATTATCTGATACCACAGGAAATCCGTGTATGATACATGTATTCGCCTTAAATAATATTGCCATAGAAAAGTACCTTGATTTTGTTTCTAGATATGATAGACCTATTTTGGTAGATTCAACAGAATACAAAGTAAGATTACACGGTATAAAATATTCTGAGGAGATTGGTATCATAGACAAGGTAGTATATAATTCTTTATCAGTAAGTATGAATGAAGAAGAGATTAATACATTAAAAGATTCAGAAATAGACTCTTCTATTCTATTAGCCTTTAATCCCATGGATTCTTCTGTTAGCGGAAGAATCGATTTATTAGAAAACGGCGGGAGGGTCTTAGAGGAGGGGCTCTTAAACACGGGTAAGAAATGCTTCTCCAAAATATTAATTGATACGGCAGTTACTCCTTTCGGGGAAGGAGCCAGTCATGCTATGAGGTGCGTTCTCGTATCAAAATCAAGATTCGGCCTGCCAACAGGGAATGGTATTCATAATGCAGTATCAGCATGGAAATGGATAAGAGAAAGGAGAAAAAAGGATATAATGGAATACAGAGCATGCAGTATCGCCTCCAACGCTATGCAAGCCATTATGGGTGCTGATTTTTTATTGTTCGGACCCATAGAGTATGCAAATCTAGTATTTCCAGCCGTAGCCATGGTAGATCTATTAAAGGGGGAATCTGCCAAAGGCTTTGACATCGATCTAAGCGAGGGGCATCCGTTTAATAAGTTGCTCTAAGAAAGTCCATATCAACAAAAAAAGAGAAATAATCCTTGTAATGTCTTTGTGATGATTTTTTCGACGTTGATCCTTTTCGTTATTATTGGAAAAACAAAAGGAAGCTTCATTTTCCTTGATTATAGATATTAAGAATAAAGATACCAAAAATTCGAAATAACCCACTTTATTATAATGCCAATAATGATTGCGAATAATAAACTAGACAAAGTTCCTATCAAGTAATATTCTCCAAATTTCCTATCTTGTAATTCGCTGAATCTCGCTATTGATTTTACTCCAAAAATGAGTACTATTGCATTGAATTCTCCAGAATATATGAATATTGTGACCATTGCCCTCTCTATCATGCCTATTGTCTTTCCAGCCCCTTTAAATCCTTTTTCCTCCTCTTCTATTTCAAATTTTTTGAGAATTTCTTTAACAACAAAACAACCTCCAAAAACTGCGATTGTGAAACCCAAGATATATAGTACTGATTCTATAAAATTCATCTTATCACCGTCAAGCCAGAAAGCTTGCTTCTCCTTTGTCAAGCAAATTTACTTTACTATTTTTTGTCAAGCAAATTTACTTTACATTGCTTAGCAAATTTCTAATTTTCTCTTCTGTCCTAGTAACTAGCCTCCAATTTGCAGCGTCTAGGATTTGCGAGATGCTTTGTTTTGTAACATCAAATACTCGAGCGACATCCTCCAACTTTAAATTTTCCTTACTCCGATAATATTTTATTACTTCTCTCTGCCTTTTAGTCCAACGTTTTTTTATTGTGCTTAAGAGATCTACAATAATATTTATGGTCTCATCAAAGCTTGGATCGCCAGAATTTATTAATACTTCGGCCTTTGATTCCTTTGCTAGTACCAATGCCTTTCTAGATCTGTGAAAGGCCGTACCATCCATTTCGGTTACTTTATCTGAAATAGCGGTTTCAATATCACCAATTCCAATACCACAATGGACACCTACAGGATGTAGTTTTGTTTGAATTTCACTAAAAACGTCATAAGATTTCCCTATGTCTTTAACTAGCCCTTGAAATTCGTCCCCTAATGTTATCATAAATTCTGCGAGGATTTCTTCACTGTGGTTTTGATTTATTTCCAGAAGTACTTTTTTTATTTTTCTTTGGAGCTCTCCCCGATCTACAATTTCTCTTGATCCAATAATGTCCGCTGTAATCACCGCTACTTTTTTTGGTTTTTTCATAATCATCCCGATATTCTAACTTTTCAGGTTATATTCTTCTGATATATTCCTAATCTTTTAAGTCTTTCTAATGGATTTTTATAATAAATAAGTATCTTGCTATCTTTTTTGGAACTTATACCTGTTTTTTCATAATTTTCTCTTTTAATTTCTTCAAACCTCTGTCTAGAGGTAAATCTTTCTCAGTTTCGATAGTTTTAATTACATGTTCAAGTTTTTCAACGAGGAATTCTCGTTTCAGTTACTTCCCTTAGTTAAATATTCATAATTACAGATGGCTTCTCCTTTTAACTCTAAAATTATTTAGCATCCTCATCTTGCTAAACCTCCTTTTAGCATCAATGAAATTTTTGTGGAATTCTGTGAAGACAAAATTAAAAATCTAAACAGCCGCCATACCCCTTATAAACGAGCGTAAAAACATCAAAACCGGTATTATTTCTAGCCTTCCTATCCACATATTGAATATGAGCATTACTTTAGCCAGATTAGGCATAGCCGAACTCGTTATTCCGGTAGACAGGCCAACATTACCCTGAGCGCTTGCTACCTCAAAGAATACGTGTCCTAGAGAATAATTAGACGGTACAAGGTGTAGAAGTACCAATATACCCAAAAAGAGAAAAATTACCCAAAGAACCGCTATTAAGGCTACTTCTCCAAGTTCTCTGTTCAATTCTTCGTCTGATAATTTTTTATCCCCAAGAGTAAAGTATACTACAGCGCTAAGAGGGAGGGATGCTCTTTTAAACCACCATCCAACTCCTTTGTAAAAAATAACGAATCTTATGAGTTTTACTCCCCCTGCTGTAGAGCCTGCTGCACCACCTATAACCATAGCCAATCCTACTAAAAGAAGGCCTGTTTCGCTCCATCCATATACGTCAAAAGTTTGAAATCCTGTGCAAGTAAGGCCTGATATGAATTGAAATCCAGAGAATCTTAATGAAAGGGAGATATCTTTGTAGTAAATGTAGTTCTCTCCCAAAAGGATTAAAACTCCTAGAAAAATTAATACAAACAAGGCTTTGCATTGAACATCGTTTAGCAATGCCCTTATATCACCTCTTAAGACTCTGTAATGGATCAAAAAAGGTATCGCTCCTATGATCATTATGGGTATTATCATCAATTCTATTAGCCTGTTGTTGTAAGATCCTATGCTCTGACTCTTTATGGTAAATCCACCAGTCGCTATACCGGTCATAGAATGATTTAAACTGTCCCATAAAGGCATGCCTGAAATATAAAGTAAAACAAATGATAATCCTGTTAGCAATAGGTATATCCACCATATAGTTCTTACCGTAGATACTATACTAGGATATATGCGCTCTTCTCTTGCTTCAGATCTATATAATCTAAACAATCCGGTCCCAGGGCGCGTAATAATCGATACCATCAACACAATTACCCCCACACCGCCTACCCACTGCATAAGACTTCTCCAGAACTGCATCGTGTAATGAAGATTTTCTGGATTGGATATCATTGTCAAACCAGTGCCTGTCCATCCTGACATTCCCTCGAATAAAGAGTCTATAAAAGGCATGTTTTCTACGAGAATAAAAGGTACCGAGCCTATTAATGGAGCTATGAGCCAAGAAATTGCTGCTATGATCATAGCATGTCTGAGTTCTGGCTCTTTAGCATCTCTGAACAAATATTTTAGGAAAAAACCTACCAAAACTGTTCCTAAACCAAGAAATAAGAAAAATTTAATTGCAAAAAATTCTCCGAACACTATTGATGGGATTACTACTAGGATGGGAACGAAGCCTATTATAAATATTATATTTCCTAAATCCCTGAGCACAATCTTTTGATCTTTACTGAGCAAAGCAACCACTTAGAATAGCGCTGTAATACTTTTAATTTGATTTTGAGGTACAAATACATAGGCAATATCGCCAACAATTATCTGTGTATTTCCTTTTGGAATTACCAACTCATTATTTCTCTCGATCGCTATTACGAGTACATTTTCGCCGAACGGTATCTCAGAAATGATTTTTCCTGCAACTTGAGAGTTTTCTCCTACTGCGATTGAGAGAATCTCTGCCTTTCCATTCGTTACATCCATGAAATCCTTTATGGAAGGTCTCTGAATAGACTTATACAAGTTCTCGGCCACCAAAAGATCCGGATTCTCCCGTATGCTTACCCCTGCATTTTCAAACATATTTATGTGTTCTTCTTTGTTAACTATAGACAGAACGTTCTTTATCCCAATATCTCTTGCCAACAACACTGTCATCAGGTTAGCGGCGTCATCGCTGGTAGTAACTATTAGAGTATCTGCTTTAGATCCCCCAGCCTCTTCTAAAACAGATTTCAATGTAGAATCTCCTACTATAGAAATAACATCGTATTTTTGGGCTATCTGCTTACATCTATCAGGATTTTTGTCTACTACAACGACATTGTGTTTATTTTTGGTGGCTAGGCTTACAAGATTCTTTCCGATTCCGCCCAGTCCTACTATGATTATATACATGAGGGTGAGGTTTAATCTTTCTAGGGTATAAGCCTTTGCCTATCCCTAGGAAATAAAACTACCTCTCTAATGTTCTTTAGATCGCAAATTCTCATGAGTAATCTCTCTAAACCTAGACCCCACCCTGAGTGAGGAGGTATTCCGTATCTGAAGGCATCCAGATAGTACTTAAAACTATCTGGATTCAACCCTTGAGATTTTATTCTTTCTACGAGTAAGTTTAAGTCATGTACCCTCGTGGCTCCAGAAGCAAGCTCTATATCGCCGTGCATTAGATCAAACGATTCTGTGAGTTCTTTATCTTCCTTTTGTTTAGCATAGAAAGGCTTTATCTGGGTTGGCCAGTCTACGATAAAGAATGGTTCTTCATAAAATTCTGCCAGTTTCTTCAGGGCGGGTGTAGATAGGTCTTCTCCCCATTGTACTTCTATGTGGGAAGAAAGTTTATCTATTACTTCGGTATACGTGAAAGTCTCAAATTTTTTCGGTATGCTCAAATCTCTATTTAAAATATTTAGCTCATCCTTACATCTGTTTTTTAAATTTTTTAAAACATCTACAAGAAGATTTTCTAACAAAAGCATTACATCTCTGTAATCTGCAAAAGCAACCTCAATGTCTATAGATATTATCTCATTCAGATGTCTTCTCGTAGAATGTTCTTCTGCCCTGAATATAGGTCCGATTTCAAAGACCCTATCAAAACCGGTAGCCATCAACATCTGCTTGTAAAGTTGAGGACTCTGCCCGAGAAAAGCCTCTCTCTCAAAATAAGATATCGGAAATAACTCAGTTCCACCTTCCGTTGCTGAAGCCACTATTTTTGGTGTGTTTACCTCTATAAATCCCTCTTTTCTAAGGAATTTTCTTATCTTGTCTAGGGTCTCGTCTCTTATTTTGAATATCGCCTGCGTTTCCAATCTCCTAAGATCCATTATTCTCGCGTTCAACCTCGTATCTATGTCAGCACTAACCTTCCCAGTAGGGTCTAAAGGTAACTGTATATCAGATCTATTTATCAAGTCAATTTTTTCTGGAATTATCTCTACCCCTTGAGGTGCTTTTGGGAAAGCTCTTACCTTCCCTTTAACACCAATCACGTCTTCTCTGTGTAAATCATCTATTTTTTCGAAAATATCTGAACTTATTTTCTCTTTCGGTGCAGTTATTTGTATAAATCCAGTTCTATCTCTTAAAACTATGAATTTTATTCCACCAAGATCTCTAATTTCGTGAACCCAACCAGTCAATAAGACCTCTGATTCACTTAATTCTGGATTGACTTCTCTGGCGTAATGAGATCTCTTCATGCTAAAACTCCAGTATATTCTTATTCGAAAGTTCTTCGAGTCTATCCTTTATAAATTTAAGCGTTTCTTGGAGACATTTGTTGTTGTCGAATCCATATACAATTTCTTCCAGTTTAGACCTTTTTGTATCTTTTAAATTCTTTACATCTTCTATAAGCAAGGGCATAGTTCTTGTTATATTATCTACTATGGTTATAGAGGCTGTTCTAGAAGTTCTTGATAAAGGATTCAGATCTACAGCGATTACAGTTTTATCCATCTTTCTTAAAGCCTCTGTCCTGTCACCATCTTCTAATGGGACAAAGACTACATCAGAAGAATAAATACCTTCTTT
Organism: uncultured archaeon; assembly: GCA_964347835.1. Classification (GTDB taxonomy): domain Archaea; phylum CAYFZR01; class CAYFZR01; order CAYFZR01; family CAYFZR01; genus CAYFZR01. The sequence continues at coordinate 26,068 of CAYFZR010000061.1, read as the reverse complement.
ACTTACCTTTGATCTTTCGCTACTCAAATCGGGTATTCTGGCAGTATCTTCTGCCAGAATATTATCTGCTCCATTTATCACCAATAATTTTTTTATATTCTCTATTCTCTCTTCACTCCTATGAAAGAGATTTATCTCTAACGGAGCCTTTAGAATCTTGGCGAGTTCAACCAATTCTTTTGTAACGAGCCCCGCAGTATTTCCATTAACAGAAATGACAGGTCTTTGTGCAAGTATCATAGCCGCTGCTGAAACTTTTATTGCTTCCCTTGCAGGAGGAATTGTTACTTCTCCCAGCAAATAATCAAAGGTCTCTCCTCTTCCATGAGCAATAAGACCTGCCATCGCAACAATCCCTTTCTCAATACCTTCCACTAATTTTTCCCTCTGATGAAGAGATTCGGCTCTGGGATGATCTTCTGGTATCATAATAACTTAGCCCCATGCCTTGATACATTCGTTACTACAGGATTATATTCCTTTAAGAGTGAAACGGCATCAAAGTCTTTTGAAACTACAAAAACAGAGTTGCCTAGCATTGCCATGCTTGCCTTATAACCATGTTCTTCCATTCTTTTAATTATTTTTGATGCTTCTTTACTCATGAGTCCTACTGAAAATGAAAAATTCCTAGACTGCTCCATGAAATTGTCTACCGTAGCATTCTTTCTTAGTGCTTCGAGACACTTCTTGCCGAATTTGTTTATGTTTTCTTTATGCAAAGGATCAGTAATAATTTTTTTTGTTTCCAAAGGACTTAAACAAGCACATATCACAATATATCTCCCATCTGTTATGTGATCTATCCTTCCTATACCCGGAGCACCAGGAGAAACCCTTATCTCAAAACCATGAGTGGTTTCGGCAATAACGTCTCCAAGACCGCTCATATTTGCTATCTCTGCTCTATGGGCAATTTGAGCAAGATTATTATAACTCAAACCTAAATCTAGCGCATCGTTTAACGCTAAGGAAAGACTTAAAGCACAAGCGCCGCTTGTTCCAAATCCAACCCCTCTTGGGACATCAAGAATGTGTCTTACCTCTATATTCAAATTCCCTTTAGCGAGTTCATCTAATACATATTTAGACACAGGGTAATCTTCAAGAACTTCGTTTATGTAAATATTTAATTTCCTTTCATCGCTTTCTTTTACACTAACAGAAGTTTTTACACCCCTAGATGTTACTATACCCGCTCCCATGGAGCCTTTGTAAAGAGGATCACTATTCTCATCGCATATAATGAAGAAACCAGTTATATGTCCTGGTGAATATGCGAGAGACTCCATTGAATCACCTGAGATGGAGGAGTATTGAGTCGAGAATCTTATGTGCTACCTCTAACTTATCTCTAAGGGGGATATGTTCGACTTTTTTCTCTTTGAAGATTATGAAAACCTCGTTTGTAGGAGTGCCAAAGCCCACACCCTCTCTAGATACATCGTTTGCAACTATCATATCCATATCAACAGTCTTTAGCCTATCGTATGATCTCTCTATCAATTCTTCATTCGATACATCGTACTCTGCTTTAAAGCCTACCAAAAATATATCTTTATCAGATGATCTCACATAATCCACGATCTTCGGGGTCCTCTTAAGTTTCACTACCAAACTTTCTCTCGTAGAGCTTATCTTTCTCTCTTCACCCTCGCAACAAAAATCTGCCGCAGCGGCTGCTCCTATAAATATATCGTACCTAGTTGCCTTGGTCTCTTTTTTTACAGCTTCGTACATTTCTTTGGTTGTATTCACGTTTATGACCTTACATAAAGGAGGTTTAACCGTCCCTGGTCCATATACTATGGTTACGTCCGCTCCCCTTGCCAGAGCTGCTTTGGCAATGGAGATCCCCATCAAACCAGAGCTTTTATTCGTTATTATCCTTATGGGATCTACAGGCTCTATCGTTGGTCCTACAGTAATTAATATCTTTTTTCCTGAGAGATCTTTGTTCTTGTAAAGAACCTCTACTACCTTTTCGACAATATCGTCGATATGTGGTATTTTGGCTTTTTCCTCTTCTATTCTAGGCTCAATTAAAAATATATTCATTTTTTTTATTTTTTTAATGTTTTCCTGTATTGAAGGATGTTTATACATCGATTCATGCATGGCTGGAGCGATTAATATAGGTATTGAAGATCCAATAGCAGTAGAGACAACGGTCGTAACAGAAGTGTCGTCTATACCGTTAACAATCTTTGAGAGGGTGTTCGCGGTACAAGGCGCTACCAATATTAGATCTGCTCTCTCAGGTACTTCTCCTGCAAGCGCAACGTGTTCGACAAAACCTGTTAATTTTGTTATCACATTCTTCCCAGTCGCAAATTCCATGGCGTATGGATGTATTATTTTCCTTGCGGCGGGAGACATAACGCTGTAGACATCTGCACCGTGTCTTATAAGCTCTCTTGCTAATTTTGGAGATTCTATTGCTGCTATACTGCCAGTAACGCATAGAACAATCTTTTTATTATCCAACAACTCACTTTTCGATCCCTTTATCCTTTCTGCGGGGTGTTTCAAAGAACTTCCCCCTATTCGGAGACTATGTCCATATCTTTACCTGTCAACAGGCATAAAATTTCTTGGAGTACCTTTCTGTCCGTTGGAAGTCTCTTTTCGTCTTCCTTTGAAATTCTTACCTTAAACTTTTTATTTCCGTCTGGCAAAAACACAATGTTTATCCCACGAATCTGGGCAGGCGCAAGTAACTCTTGGGCGATTACCTTCTCATTTTTTATGTCCTCAATAACCCTTATAGTTTTCCCTATTCTCTTTGAAAGTGTTTTTATTATCTTTCCTCCCTTCCCTATAAGACCTCCAACCTTCCCCTCTTTGACTATGATCGCTACGAAATCATTTTTACATATAGACCTCTTAAAGGAGATATCCCTCAGCGTCTTGTATCTTTCCTTCATACCAAATAGCGTCTTAGATATCTCTACGTCAAGCTCAGAGATTTCTCCTTTTTCAAGTCTATATTCGCATCCTGAACAAAGGAGATCACTTTTGATACATATTGAACAAACTGGAAATTCCATTCCTCTCCCCTCCATCAAAAAAGGGATGAACGATAAAGTTTATTTTGTTTTACGACTTACAGTGGTTACACTTGAAAAAGTTATATACTTTTCGATCTTCTCGCGATTGTTTACTATAATTTTGGCTATTGAATTGAAGTTACTTTTCCGACTCTTTTTTTAGGAGATCTCTTCTCTTCTTCGCATTATAACCGGTGATCTTTTCCAAAAAAAAATTGAATTTTTCGATGGTTTCCTTAGCAATAGCAGGATCTACATCGCGCTCAGAAGTGGTCTCCACATGGAGTTTCTTTCCATCAGTCCATACTTCGAGTTCCTTCATGGCTCCATATTTTGTAAAGTATCTTCCCCCTCTTTCTTCGTATTCTAAGTAGATTTCCTTCATCGCGCTTTCAATATTCTCTTCAATGTTTTTGGTCATCCCCCTTTTTATAGGATATTCTCTAATGATATCACCATCCTTCTCTATTTATCTTAAATCAATGATTTGGTCTCTTCTAGGTCCTAAGGATATAAATTTTATGGGAACTTCTGATACTTCTTCTATCTTATAAATATAATTCTTACAAGTCTTTGGAAGTCTATCAAAGTCTTTTATTTCTCTAATATCTTCTTTCCATCCTGAAAGTTCTTCGTATATTGGTTTGCATCTTTCAAGGTCTCCAGTGGTCTCAGGAGGATACCTCAAGGTCTCTCCATCGAATTCGTAATCCAAAGATATCTTTATAGGATCTATTCCGGTTAGGACGTCCAACTTAGTCAAGGCTAGACTCGTATACCCATTGAGAAAAATCGCCTTTCTCAACAAAACTCCGTCTAACCAGCCACATCTCCTTGGCCTTCCTGTTGTAGTTCCATATTCGCCTCCTACTTCTCTTATCTTATCTCCCAGAGGATCTTTAATCTCTGTGAGAAGAGGGCCTCCTCCTACCCTCGTTATGTAGGCTTTTACCACGCCTATAACTTCATCTACCTTAGTTGGACCTACGCCTAAGTTCGAGCATGCACTTCCTGCCACCGTACTAGAGGACGTAACATACTTCTGGGTCCCATGTATCACATCCAAAAATGTCCCCTGTGCTCCTTCGGCGATGATTTTTCTACCTTCTTTCAAACCTTGATTGACTTCAAATGATACGTCTGTTATGTAATCTCTTAAGAATCTGCCGAGTTCAATGTATTTAGAAATGTTTTCCTTTCTCCTCACGATTTCTTTATCTCCACCAAGACTCCCTATTATTATTTCTTTTATGGGTGCTACCTTCTCAAGTTTTTCTAAAAAAAGATCTCCATTTATAAGGTCAGAAAACCTAATTTCTTCACGAGAAACTTTGTCTTCGTATGCAAGACCTATTCCTCTCTTCGTAGTCCCAATTTTATCTGGTCTCGTCACTTCTCTTAAAGAATCCAATTCTACATGATAAGGCATTACTATGCTGGTCTTCGCATCCACACCAAGTTTCTTTGGATTTACATCTATTCCAGAGTTTTTAAGTTCAGATATCTCTCTAACTAGAGTTTCAGGGTTCATAACAACGCCGGGACCGATCAATAATCTTTTATTATATAAGACTCCTGAGGGTATTAGGTGCAACCTGTAAGTTTCTTCGCCCACGACTACGGTATGGCCTGCATTGTCTCCTCCCTGAAACCTTACGAGGATGTCGGATTCTTTTGCGAGGTAATCAACTATCTTACCCTTACCTTCGTCGCCAAACTGCGATCCTGTAATTATAGTAAACATGAATTTATTTAGAATTAATATCTATAAATATTTTAATCTTCTTTTTAAAAAATAATTAATAATACTCTAAATAATCTTCTACTTTGCCTTTTGCTCGCTCTCTCCTTTTTTTATGCTTATTTAAAAACTCTTTTATTAAGTTAAAGGCCCTATCTTTACAATCTCCACATAGAATTGATCCGCCTATGCACTCCTCATAGATTTTTCTCAATCTTTCATCATCCTCTACTAGGTGGTATAGATACATTTCATATATCATGCATTCTTCAGGAACTCCTCCTAACTCCCTTTGTTTTTCTGTTGTTTCTCTTCCTCCTGTTTTTGCATCCCAGATCTTATGTCTAACTTCTTCTTCATTGTCTGTTAGAAATATCGCGGTCTGTGGATCACTGCTCGACATCTTTTGTCCTGTTAAACCTGTCATGAACCTATGATAAGTCGAGGCAGGAGGTATCAACTTTATATCCTTGTATCTCGAAGCAACGTCTCTTGTTAATCTAATATGAGGATCTTGGTCTACTCCTACCGGAACTACAGTAGGTTTTGGACCATCCAATTGAGGATGTAATATGTCCGATACCTGTATTATGGGAGACCAGAAGTGAGAGATATTTGTTTCTCCCGTAAAGCCATAAATGGCCCTCATCTCAGAGAGGTTTATCTTCTTCGCAAGAAGAAAGGCAAAATCTTTCATTCTGTTATTCTTCGATTGGAAGTATATTCTGCATTTTTTTGGTTTTAGACCCAAAGCGAGGTAATTCACAACGTACTCCTGAATTGCAATATTCTCTGCCTCTTTCAAATCCACGTGTCTGGTTGCATAGGATTCAAAATCTGCTATGGGAATGCGGATCTCTGCTCCCCTCTCCTGATACCATATGATTTGATCTACCACCATCTTATGCCCTATGTGCATTCTACCGCTCGGCATCATTCCGGTTAGAACAACGAACTCGCTATTATTGTTCATGGCGTCTACTATTATCTTATATCCTCTTTGACCGAATACTATGCCTCTGCGCATTAGGTAGTGAGGGTCTTTTATCTCTTTCTCTAATGGTTCAAAAGGTTCGATTCCAAAATCATCTCTCAATCTTGCATAATCGAATACATCGGTACCCCAAGGGTCTATTCGCAATTATATGCCTCCTAAGGAGTGATTCTTTCAAATTTATAGTATGAAATGTCTCCCTCATCATCAACTACCGCAATAATTAAAACCTTTCGCACGCCATGAGATAGTCTAACTGCGCGCGAAAAATCATATAGCGGGAGATCTTTTCCTTCCGATAACACTTGAACTAGATATTTGGAATGGTCTTTTTTGGGCTCTGTTCCTCTTTCGTATACTCTGAAATGAGAGCCAAATTTATATCCTGTTTTTACGATATATCCTCTTTCTCTAAGGTCTTTATATACCTGATACTTTACCTTTATGTCCGCGTCTTCCAAACTCGCCAACTCTATTAATCCTAAAAAGTCTATTTTTTCTCCATTTTCCGCTTTAATTTCTATTTTTTCGTTTTCTATTAGGAAAAGTCCCTCTATAAAAGATATTTCTATGTTGCCATTATCTAACATATTTCCAAAGTGTCTCTTACGCAAATTGCCTACTATCTTTTTATCAGACTCTACTATCCTATTTCCTACGAGAGTTGCCATGATTTTCAAATCCTTGAGGAGATATTTAACTTTAGCGCGTCTAAAATTTTAATATGTGAACATATAAATAATGCCTTAAACGATTTCGGGTTGAGATGGTTAAATGAGGGTAGCGGTAACAAGACCTAAGGAACAATGCTCTGAGACAATAAAAAAGTTAGAAAGTCTTGAAATGATGCCATTTTGTTTTCCTCTCATCGAAATAGTTCCTGATTTGAAAAATATAAAAAAATTCAAGGATGCTTTAAAAAATAAAAATATAGATATGATTATTTTTACGAGTGTAAATGGAATCAGGGTAGTTTTCGAGGAGTTGAACGAAAAAGAAATGGAAAAACTGAAAGACATAGAAATATTTTCAATAGGTCCAAAGACAAGAGATTCGTTATTGAATTATGGTTTTTACTCCAAAATTCCTGATGAATACACAAGCGAGGCGTTAAGCGATCTGCTAAATGTAAGAGGAAAGGATATTTATTTACTCAGAACATCATCCGGATCGAAACTACTGTACGATACTTTAGTTCAAAAAGGAGCCCGCGTACATGATATACACGTATACCACTCCAAAATGCCCCATATAGATAAGATAAAGCCCTTAATAGGAGAAATAATCAATAAAAAATTGGATGTTATCTTATTCACAAGTTCTCTTGCCATAGAATACCTTTTTAAGTCTGCTGAAAAATTAAACGTTCTAGAAGAACTGTTAGTTCGGTTGAAAGATATGAAAGTAGTAGTGATAGGTCCTGTTACTGCCAAAAGTATGAATAACACTGGAATCTCTCCCTTGATGCCTGATGAATATACCGTAGATGCCATGATCGAGATGATTAGAAGAAAATTTTAATATGTCCCTTGTTATTACGATAAAAATATAATTAACGATGGAAGTATTATTAATAAGCATTAAGAGTATTTAAGTGTGGTGTTGAGAATGAAATACAAAAAAAGGGCAATGCAACAATCAAAGTGGAAGGCAGTGGTAGACATAGTGGATGATTTTCAGATTCAAGACTTTCCCAAGATGAGTTTTAGGGTTGGAGTATTATACGACGAGAAAGAGGAGCCATGGATAGCAGTGGGGTTCTTCCATGGAAGGACTTATAGATATGCTGCGATGGATTCTGAAACCGCAAGAAAACTGAGAGGATTTATCGCAGAGGCAATTGAAGTGGCGGAGGGGGAGGCAGAAGTAGTTGAAGAAGAGTAACATGATTACTCTACCCAGTTACAGGTGCCTGATATGCGCACACGAATTAGGCTCAGGGGAAGTCAATTTTGAAGAGATACACTGGGACATACTCGTAGAACTAACCGAAGAAAGAATGACCTTTTGCGAGGCGCATTTAGAAGAGTACATTAAATGGTTTAAAGGTTACGTTGAAAATTTGAGGGACGATCAAAATAAGAAAGCCGAACTATTGAAAATATTTAAAGAAGAGATTCCGCTGCTGAGAAAGGTGATAATAGACAGAATATATTACAATGATAAACTGTTGAGAGGGCTTGATGATCTAGACAATGATATTAGAAAATACATCTAAGGACTTATGATAATCCTGTTCACGCCATATTGGGGAATGGATCCATCCTTGTAACCTATGGAAAGAAAGGTGAAGTAAGTCAAATATTCTGGCCAAATATCGACGGTCCTTGGCACGTGAATGATCTTCGGTTCGGAATATACTGCGAAGACTTAACCACTATCCATCTTTTTTCTGAAGTCTTAGGATTCATACGAGATTCGATTGATTCTAAAAATTAATTTTAAAACTTGGTTGATAAGAATGAATTAAATATTTATACCAACAGAGGTTACATATGCAGTAAAAAACGTTGATTATGATGGTAGAGGGAAGAAATAGGATCATTATAGAGAATGTGAAACCCGAAATTGATTGTGGTCGATTCCCCATTAAAAGGGTGATCGGTGAGAAGATTGTCGTCGAGGCTGATGTTTTTGCTGACAGCCACGATGTCTTGTCATGCGTCCTGCTTTATCGTAATGAGAATGACTCGCGATGGATCGAGGTCCCCATGGAGCCCCTAGTCAACGACCGCTGGCGTGGAGAGTTCATAGTTACGGACCTCGGGCGATATCACTACACCATACAGGCCTGGATCGATCGGTTCCAGACCTGGCGCCGGGATCTGACCAAGAAAGTAAAGGGCCGTCAGAATGTGTCGGTCGATCTCCTAGCGGGTTCCAAACTTATCGAAGAGGCAAGCCAGCGGGCTTCCAGCGCTGACGCAGAAAAGCTGCAAGCGTGGGCAAAAGGCCTGCGATCTTCCCAAGGATTATCAGAAAAAACCCAACTAGCCCTAGATGAAGATCTCGCCACGCTGATAGCAAAGTACCCAGACAGGAGGTTCTCCACCGCTTATGATAAGGTACTCATTGTGTTGGTCGATCGGCAGAAGGCTCGCTTTAGTACTTGGTATGAGATGTTCCCCCGATCCTGCGCACCTGAATCAGGGCGATACGGCACTTTCAGGAACTGCGAGGAACGTCTCCCCTACATCGCGGAAATGGGGTTTGATGTGCTGTACTTACCACCTTTACATCCCATTGGTCGCTCGCACCGTAAAGGCAAGAACAACGTCCCTATCGCGGGTTCTGAGGATCCCGGAAGCCCTTGGGCCATCGGCTCAGACGAAGGAGGGCACAAAGCCGTTCATCCGCAACTTGGGACTTTAGAAGACTTTCGGCAGCTTGTGGCTAAGGCGCGGGATTACGACATAGAAATCGCTATAGACCTAGCCTTCCAGTGTTCTCCTGACCACCCCTACGTAAAGGATCATCCAGAGTGGTTCCGCTGGCGTCCTGATGGAACATTACAGTATGCAGAAAACCCACCCAAAAGGTATGAGGACATTTACCCCTTCGATTTTGAAACTGACCAATGGATGGATCTCTGGCAGGAACTCAAGAATATTGTACTCTTCTGGATTGATCAGGGCGTGCGTATCTTCCGTGTGGACAACCCCCACACCAAACCATTCAGTTTCTGGGAGTGGCTCATTAACGAGGTCAAAAAAGACTATCCCGATTTAATTTTCCTCTCCGAGGCATTTACCCGCCCAAAGGTCATGTATTACCTAGCCAAGTTGGGCTTCACACAGTCCTACACATATTATGCCTGGCGCAACACCAAATGGGAGCTCACACAGTACTTCACCGAGCTTACCCAAACGGAGGTGTGCGATTATTTCCGCCCCAACCTCTGGCCGAATACCCCCGACATTCTAACAGAATACCTCCAAACCGGCGGTCGCCCCGCCTTTATGGTTCGGCTTGTGCTTGCGGCCACCATGGGGGCCAATTATGGTATCTACGGGCCGACTTTCGAGCTCTGCGAGAATCATCCACGGGAACTGGGGAGCGAAGAATATTTAAATTCTGAGAAGTATGAGATCAGGTACTGGGACATAAAGAGACCCGACAGCCTGAAGGACTTCATCGCCCGGGTGAACAGGATCAGGCGGGAGAATCCAGCTCTGCAAAGTGATTGGAGCCTGCGTTTCTACCCCGTAGACAACGATCAGCTCATCTGCTACAGCAAAAACACGGAAGATCTTTCTAACATCATCTTGGTTGTGGTGAACCTGGATCCCCATCATACGCACGGGGGTTGGGTGGAACTTCTTCTTTCAACACTGGGTCTCGACCCCCAGTTACCCTATCAGGTGCATGACCTTCTGAGCGACGACCGTTACATTTGGTATGGTCCCAAGAACTTCGTGGAGCTCAATCCCCACATCGCTCCTGCCTACATCTTTAGACTACGGCGCCGAATCCGCACCGAACGGGATTTCGATTACTTTATGTAGAGGAGAGTATGATGAAGAGAAATAAAGAAAATTTGGAGTTGGAAGACGACCCTTTCTGGTACAAGGACGCGATTGTTTACGAGGTTCACGTCCGAGCATTCGGCGATGGTAATAGGGACGGCGTAGGGGATTTTAAAGGACTCACTGAAAAGCTGGACTACCTTAAGGATTTAGGTGTTACGGCAATCTGGCTCCTCCCCTTTTACCCTTCACCCTTGAAAGACGATGGTTACGACATCTCAGACTACACCGGCATCCATCCTGATTACGGAAACTTGCGGGACTTTAAGGAGTTCCTCAGAGAAGCGCACCTTCGTGGCTTGCGGGTGATAACCGAGCTTGTTCTCAACCACACCTCCGACCAGCACCCTTGGTTCCAGCGGTCCCGTCGGGAAAAGCAAGGAAGCAGATGGCAAGAGTTTTATGTCTGGAGCGATACCTCGGATCGATACAATGAAGCGCGGATTATCTTCAAGGACTTCGAGTCCTCAAACTGGGCGTGGGATCCTGTGGCCAAGGCTTACTACTGGCATCGCTTTTATTCACATCAACCAGATTTAAACTTCGACAATCCTCATGTGCAGAAAGCAATCTTCCGTGTGATTGACTTTTGGCTTGGCATGGGCGTGGATGGTTTGCGATTGGATGCTGTTCCCTACTTATATGAGCGTGAGGGTACTAATTGCGAGAACTTGCCTGAAACATACGATTTTTTAAAGAAATTAAGAGCGCATGTAGACAGTAAGTTCAAGAATCGGATGCTGTTGGCGGAGGCAAACCAGTGGCCCGAGGATGCCGCGGCTTATTTTGGCGGCGGTGATATTTGCCACATGACCTTCCATTTTCCGCTGATGCCCCGGTTATTCATGGCGCTTCAGAAGGAAGATAGCTTTCCCATTATTGATATTCTCGAGCAAACTCCCATCATACCAGAGTCCTGTCAATGGGCTCTCTTCCTGCGCAATCACGATGAACTGACCCTTGAGATGGTCACGGACGAGGAGCGGGACTACATGTATCACGTTTATGCACGAGATCCCCGTCAAAGAATCAACCTGGGTATTCGACGGCGTTTAGCACCGTTAATGGATAACGATCGAAGGAAGATAGAGCTTATGAATATACTTCTTTTTTCTCTCCCGGGCACACCTATCATATATTATGGAGACGAGATCGGTATGGGTGACAACTATTACCTGGGCGACCGAGAAGGTGTTCGCACGCCGATGCAATGGAGTGCTGACAGAAATGCAGGTTTTTCGAAAGCAAATCCCCAGAAGCTCTATCTGCCTGTAATCATTGATCCTGAATATCATTATGAAGCCGTGAATGTGGAAAACCAGGAAGGGAATAATTCATCGCCCCTCTGGTGGATGAAGCGTTTGATTGCCATGCGAAAAAAATTTAAAGCCTTCAGTCGAGGAGACATAAATTTTCTCAATACAAAAAACCCGAAAGTTCTTGCGTTCATTCGCCAGTATCAGGATGAAACTATCCTTGTTGTCGTAAATCTATCGAGATCTTCCCAGTTCGTAGAGCTCGAACTTTTAAATTATGCTGATTATATTCCAGAAGAAATCTTCAGTCAAAACAAGTTTCCTGTCATTAAAGAGTCGCTTTATGTCCTTACCATTGGGCCACACGATTTTTATTGGTTTTTGTTACAAAAGCAAGCCGAGATAAGTGTCGGAAGGGAAAGAGTTATTCCTGAACTTAGTGTAAAGACGAGTTGGAAGAAAATGATAGAAGGAAAACAAAAAGAGAGGCTTGAAGAAGAAATCTTGCCGAACTACCTGAAAGGTTGTCGATGGTTCCGCGCAAAGGCTCGAACTATCCAAAAAACCAATATAATCGATAATATCTCCATTGGTAAGGACATTGATTTGGCTCAATTGATTCTGTTAGAAGTCTCTTATACTGAAGGTTTACCAGAGATTTATCTCTTGCCGGTATCATTTGCCGTACAAGATAAAGCCAGAGAAATCGAAAAAGAATTTTCCCAAGTTGTGATTGCAAGGCTTCGAGTTGATCACGAAGAGGGGATTCTCTACGAGAGTGAATATGATGAAGAGTTTAGAGAAATCCTTCTTGAGATGATTGCGCGGAGAAAGAAGATAAAAGGAAAAGTGAGCCAGATCGTAACTTATCGAGGCAAAATGTTCAAAAATTTTTTGGGCGATAAAAAGCTACCTATGGATTCTCGAGTGCTCAAGGCGGAGCAGACTAACACATCTATTCAGTACGAAAATACCTTCTTTCTAAAGCTTTTTCGCCGGTTAGAAGAGGGTATTAATCCTGATTCAGAAATCGTGAGATTCCTTACCGAAAAGACTAAGTTTTCTAACGTTCCAGCCTTTGCCGGCGCCATTGAATACAGGCGGCAAGGCTTTGAACCCGTTGCATTGGGTTTGCTTCAGGAATTTGTCCCTGGTGTAATTGATGCCTGGACTTTCACATTAGATACCATCGGGCTATATTTTGAAAGGGTTTTGACCAAAAAAGGAGAAATACAGGAATTTCCAAGGAGTCCTCCTTCTCTTTTGGATATAACTCTATCAAATATTCCTCCACTACTTCAGGAATTGATAGGAGTATTTTACTTGGAAATGTCCAGTCTTCTTGGAAAAAGGACCGCGGAACTACATCTTGCCCTGTCATCTTCATCGGAAGATCCGGATTTTGCCCCTGAACCTTTCTCGAAACTTTATCAGAGATCTGTTTATCAGTCTATGCGAAGCTTAACACGAAGAGCGGTACAAGATTTAGAAAAAAATCTGAAAAGAATACCCGAAAACCTTCAAGAAGAGACAAATAGAATCTTGGAATCTGAGCAGGAAATTCTTAACCGCCTGGAGAAAATAAAGCGAGAAAAAATCTCAGCCATGAAAATCCGAATTCACGGCGATTACCATCTTGGTCAGGTTCTTTACACCGGAAAGGACTTCATGATTATCGATTTTGAGGGCGAACCCGTCCGGGCCCTGAGTGAGAGAAGATTAAAGCGATGCGCATTTAGAGATGTGGCCGGTATGATTCGATCATTCCACTATGCTGCCTACACTGCGCTTCTTAAACATGCAAATATTCGACCTGAAGATGTTGATCTGCTGAAACCATGGGCTGATCAGTGGTATCAGTATGTCAGTGGTATTTTTCTTCGTTCGTACATGGATACGGTTGGAAAGGCCCCATTCGTGCCAAAGGAAAAGAAGGAGTTAGAAATCCTGCTACAAGTTTTCCTACTCGAAAAGGCTGTTTATGAACTAGACTATGAACTAAATAACCGTCCTGACTGGGCCATCATTCCAATTAGAGGAATAGATGATATCTTAAAAAGTTCCTAGTGAAATTACTTTGAAAACGAAAAGAGGTATTAGGATGCGAAGGAAGAAGAGTGTAATGCACGATGTAAGCTTACTCACAGATTACGATACCTACCTCTTCAAACAGGGCAATCACTTCCGACTGTATGAAAAATTAGGCTCCCATTTAATGACCGTGGACGATATTCACGGCACTTTCTTCGCTGTATGGGCTCCTAATGCAGCAAGTGTATCCTTAATCAGTGATTTCAACGGATGGGATCCTAAGGCGCATCCTTTAAAATTGAGAGAGGATGGTTCAGGCATTTGGGAAGGCTTCATTCCTGGCGTCGGCCATGGAGTCCTTTATAAGTATCACATCGTTTCGAAATCCAATAATTATAAAATCGACAAGGGAGATCCCTTTGCCTTTTATTGGGAAAAACCACCTGAAACAGCTTCCATCGTCTGGAATTTGAGTTACGAATGGAAGGATGAAACATGGATGAGAAACCGCCCTGGATCTAACGAATTTAGTGATCCCATTACCATCTATGAGGTTCATCTCGGTTCTTGGCGTAGGATGCCTGAAGAGAAAAACCGATTTCTTACATACTGGGAAATGGCTCATTACCTCGCGGATTACGTAAAAGAAATGGGCTTTACGCACGTGGAGTTTTTACCGTTGATGGAACATCCTTTTTATGGTTCTTGGGGTTATCAAGTAGTGGGATACTTCGCTCCCACGCGGATGTATGGCACCCCTCAGGATTTCATGTACCTAATTGATTATCTTCATCAACATGGCATTGGCGTGATCTTGGACTGGGTTCCCTCCCATTTCCCAGATAATGAGCATGGGTTGGTCTATTTTGATGGTACCCATCTCTATGAGCATGCTGATCCTCGAAGGGGGTTTCATCCCGAATGGAAAAGCTACATTTTCAATCATGGTCGTAATGAAGTGCGTGCCTTTCTTATTAGCAATGCTCTTTTTTGGTTGGAGAAGTATCACGCTGACGGTCTCAGGGTAGATGCTGTTGCATCCATGCTCTACCTTGATTATGCCAGAAAAGAGGGAGAATGGATACCTAACGAGTACGGAGGGAGGGAAAACCTCGAGGCAATATCTTTTCTACGCAGGCTCAACGAAGCGGTATATGAAAAATATCCTTATGTTGAAACCATAGCTGAAGAATCAACTGCATGGCCCATGGTGACCATGCCTGCTTATGCGGGTGGTCTTGGCTTCGGCATTAAGTGGAACATGGGTTGGATGCATGATACGCTGAAGTATTTCTCAAAAGATCCGATTTTTCGCAAGTATCACCACAATCAGCTTACGTTTAGCATATGGTACGCATTCTCAGAAAACTTTTTACTTCCGCTCTCTCACGATGAAGTCGTTTATGGAAAAGGATCTCTTATTGGCAAGATGCCCGGTGACAATTGGCAGAAATTCGCGAATCTCCGTCTTCTGCTGGGTTACATGTACACTCACCCGGGCAAGAAGCTCCTCTTCATGGGAGGAGAGTTTGGGCAGTGGCGTGAGTGGAATCATGATGAGAGTTTAGACTGGCACCTTCTAGAACAACCGCTACATCAAGGTGTTCAGAGATGGGTAAGAGAGTTAAATTACTTTTATAGAAAAGAACTTGCTTTACACGGATTTGACTCTAAGCCCGAAGGATTCGAGTGGATAGATTTTAACGACTGGGAAAAAAGTGTTATTAGCTTCCTTAGAAGGGGTAAATCTACGGAAGACACTATTCTCGTGGTTTGCAACTTTACACCCGTGCCAAGGTATAATTACCGGGTTGGAGTTCCTGCTGGCGGATTCTGGAAAGAAATGTTGAACAGCGATGCAAAAGATTATGGAGGAAGCGGTCACGGCAACTTCGGGGGCGTTGAGGCTACACCCATTCCCTTCCATGGTAAGTATCATTCCCTCTCCTTAACCCTGCCCCCTTTGGGTGTACTAGTCTTGAAGAGGGGGGGCGAATAAAATGCGGATCGGCCCTCACTACATCGGAAATGGGAGATGTGAATTTTCTATTTGGGCTCCCTTTTTGAAAGATGTGGCAATAAAAATGGTCTCTCCCGAAGAGCGCCTCATCCCCATGAGTAGATATAAAAATGGTTACTGGAAAGTGGTAGTTGATGATGTTTTCCCAAGAACTCTTTACTTTTATAGACTTGAGAGGAGCCTTGATAGGCCGGATCCTGCATCCAATTTTCAACCAGAGGGTGTACACGGGCCCTCGCAGATTGTAGATCACAGCGCTTTTCAATGGGAAGATAAAAACTGGAGAGGAATCAACTTAGAAAATATGATAATTTATGAACTCCATGTGGGAACTTTTACCAACGAGGGAACTTTTGATGCTATTATCCCGAGGCTTGACGATCTTTGCGATCTTGGCATAAACGCCATAAACATAATGCCGGTTGCACAGTTTCCTGGCGAAAGAAACTGGGGTTATGACGGCGTACATCCATTTGCCGTTCAGAACTCCTATGGGGGTCTAGAAGGGCTGAAAAGGCTCGTTAACGCCTGCCATAAGCGTGGTATAGCAATAATTCTCGATGTAGTCTACAACCACCTTGGGCCAGAAGGCAACTATCTGGGTGATTTCGGTCCTTATTTCACGGAAAAATATAAAACGCCATGGGGCAGTGCTATTAACTTTGACGATGCTTACAGCGATGAGGTGAGAAATTTCTTTATCGAAAACGCCCTTTATTGGTTTCTGCATTATCACGTAGATGGTCTTCGACTGGATGCCGTTCATGCAATTTACGATATGAGTGCCAAACCATTCCTTCATGAAGTCGCTGAAAGGGTTGAAGATTTTTCAAACGAGTATGGGAGGAAGTTTTATCTTATTGCAGAGAGTAACTTAAACGATGTTAAAGTCATAACGCGCAGAAAATTTGGAGGTTATGGCATCAACGCTCAGTGGTGCGATGACTTTCACCACTCTCTTCATACTCTTTTAACAGATGAGAAAACAGGCTATTACATAGATTTTGGTAATATGGAACAATTTGTTAAAGCCTTGAGGGAAGGTTTTGTCATTTCTTGGCTATACTCCTCCTACCGAAAAAGACGTCATGGGAGTTCTTCCAAAGACTTACCCGCTCATCAATTCGTCGTCTTCTCACAGAACCACGACCAGGTGGGCAACAGAGTATTAGGTGAAAGGTTGTCAACGATCGTATCTTTTGAGGCTTTAAAACTCGCAGCGGGGGCTGTGGTTCTTTCCCCATACATCCCCCTGCTCTTTATGGGCGAAGAGTACGGTGAAGAATCACCATTTCTCTACTTTATCAGCCATTCCGACCCAGATTTGATAAATGCTGTTCGAGAAGGGCGGAAAGAGGAATTTAAAGCCTTTAATTGGAAGGTAGAGCCTCCTGACCCGCAAAGTCCTGACACATTTTTAAAATCCAAGTTAAAATGGGAAAAAAGAAGAGAGGGGAAATTTAAAGTTTTGCTTGATTTTTATAGACGACTTATTCAGCTGCGAAAAGAAATTCCAGCGCTATCAAATCTTGAAAGGAACATTGAGGTATCTGGAACAGAAGAAGAAAGGCTCCTGCATTTCCGTAGATGGCACAATAAAAGCCAAATAATTTGCATCATGAATTTCAACAGAAAAAACCTGAACTTTCGCATCAGCCTCCCAAATGGAAGATGGAGAAAGGTTCTGGATTCCTCCGACCAAGAATGGATGGGTCCTGGTAGTTCATTGCCTAAAGAAATAGAACTGGATCAAAATTTGAACATAAAACCGCTAAGTTTCGCATTATACAAAATGGAGGCTTTAGCATGAATCGCTATGTTTGTATACACGGCCACTTTTATCAGCCTCCCAGAGAGAACCCTTGGCTGGAAGAGGTCGAAGTTCAAGATTCGGCTTATCCTCATCACGACTGGAATAAGCGCGTGGCAGCAGAGTGTTATGCTCCAAATACAGCTTCTCGGATTCTAGATCCAGATAGAAGAATCATAGATATCGTTAGCAATTACGCGAAAATAAGTTTTAACTTTGGTCCCACGCTACTTTTTTGGATGGAGAAGGAATTGCATGAAGTGTATCAGGCTATTTTAGAGGCTGATAAAGAAAACCAGCAGAAATTTTCAGGACATGGCTCAGCCATCGCCCAGGCTTACAATCACATGATAATGCCTCTAGCCAATGATAGAGATAAGCGCACCCAAGTTATCTGGGGAATAAAGGATTTTGAGTATCGTTTTGGAAGGAAGCCAGAAGGTATGTGGCTTCCCGAGACGGCTGTTGACCTCGTAACGCTGGACATATTAGCTGAGCAGGGAATAACGTTCACCATTCTTGCGCCGCACCAAGCTCGGCAGGTGCGAAAAATCGGTGACAAAGAGTGGGAAGATGTGAGTGGTGGCAAAATTGATTCCAAAAAGCCCTATCTTTGTAAATTACCAAGCGGAAGAACCATTAATATCTTTTTCTATGATGGTTCAATATCGCATGACGTTTCCTTTGGAGATCTTTTAAAAAGTGGCGAACTTTTCGCAAAAAGATTGATTAGCGCTTTTTCTGAGGATCAAGAACAGCCTCAGATTGTTCATATTGCCACAGATGGGGAAACTTACGGCCACCACCATAGGTATGGGGACATGGCTCTGGCATACTGCCTTTACTACGTAGAATCGAACAATCTTGCCAAGATTACTGTATACGGCGAGTATCTAGAAAAAAACCCTCCTAAAAACGAGGTAGAGATCATAGAAAATAGTTCTTGGAGCTGTATTCACGGTGTTGAAAGATGGGGGGACAATTGTGGATGCAAAACGAGTTTACATCCTAAATGGACCCAAGAATGGCGAGCCCCTCTCCGTGAAGCCATGGACTGGCTTAGGGACAACTTAATTTCCCTTTATGAGAGGGAAATGGCTTTATACGTGAAAAATCCATGGCAAGCGAGGGAAGATTACATTGAGGTTATTCTCGACAGGTCTGTCGAGAACATTGAGTCTTTTTTTTCGAAGCACACAGTTCGGGAGTGTTCAAAAGAGGATAAGATGAAAATTCTCAAGCTCCTTGAAATGCAGCGCTACACCATGCTCATGTACACGAGTTGTGGCTGGTTCTTTGATGAGATTTCAGGTATTGAATCCTTTCAGGTTATAAACTATGCTGCCCGCGCAATGCAGCTCGCTAGGGAAGTAAGCGATATAGATTTTGAGCCCTATTACACCAAAATACTTGAACGAGCACCAAGCAACATCCCAGAATTTAAAAATGGCGCGCAAGTTTACGAGATATTTGTAAACCCTGCTGTCGTTGATTTGCTCAGGGTTGGGGCTCACTATGCTGTGTCTTCTCTATTTGAAGAGTATCCTGAAACCATAAGGATAGGTTGCTATACAGCAAGTAGCGAGGCATACGACAGGTTGGAGTCGGGAAAGCAAAAAATTGCCGTTGGAAGAACCCGCATGCGCTCCGATATTATTTGGGAAGAAAACACCATAAGCTTTGCAGTTCTGCATTTTGGGGATCATAATTTAATCGGGGGGGTGCGCGAATACACGGGAGAAGAGCCTTTTTCCATCATGCGCCAAGAAATAGAAAACACCTTCACGAAAAGTGATATACCTGAGGTGATTCGTTTAATGGACAAACACTTCGGCACTCACAACTATTCCCTATGGCACCTCTTTAGAGATGAGCAGAGAAAGGTTCTGAACCAGATCCTTGCTCCTATTATGAAAGAGTTAGAGATTTATTGTCGTCAGATATTTGAAAACCATTACCCGATTATACAGGCGATAATAGAGATGCAAATCCCCCTGCCGAAAGCCCTTGCCAACCCTGTAGAGTTCGTCCTGAACATAGATCTTCGCAGGTTGCTAGAAAACGAAGAGTTTGACCTCGAAAGACTTCAGAAATTAGTTGATGAATTTAAAAAATTGTCTATAGAGTTGGATAAGCCCACGCTGAGTTTTGTCGCCAGTCAGAAGATTAACACGCTCATGAAGGGGTTCTACCAAACACCAGAAGATGTTTCTCTGCTTGAAACGATTGAAAATATTTTTAGAATTTTGAGTGCAATTCCTCTGGAACTAGATATGTGGGAAAGTCAAAACATTTATTTCTCAATTGGTAAGCGACTTTACGGTGAAATGCGAGAAAAGTCTGAAAAAGATGATCAGACTGCCAAAAAATGGGTTGAACATTTTAATAGGTTAGGAGATTATCTGCGAGTGAGAATTACATGACGCGTATTCCAATTGCAACGTATAGGCTCCAATTCAATCCTTCCTTTGGATTTAAGGCAGCTAAAAAAATTATCTCCTATCTGAGTGAGCTCGGCATTTCAGATATTTACGCTTCACCCATCTTCAAGGCGAGAAAGGGGAGCAATCATGGTTACGATGTTGTTGATCCAAATCGGATTAACTCTGAGCTTGGAGGGTTGCAGGAGTTCATAGAACTTATAAGAGAATTGAAAAATTATGGTATGGGGTGGATCCAGGATGTGGTTCCAAATCACATGGCCTACGACCATGAAAATAGAATGCTCATGGATGTCTTAGAAAATGGTGAGTGTTCGAAGTTCTTCCATTTTTTTGACATAGAATGGGACCATCCGCATGAAGGTATTCGAGGAAGGGTCCTTGCGCCTTTTTTGGGAAGATTTTATGGTGAATCTCTGGAAGACGGAGAGATTCAATTAAGTTATGATCAAGACGGATTAACGATTAATTACTGTAAACTCAGATTTCCTCTGAAGATAGAATCGTATGTTCATGTATTGACGCATAGACTGAGCGAACTCAAAAGGAAACTTGATCGGGATCATCCAGACTTCATTAAGTTCCTTGGTATTCTTTACGTTCTGAAAACTTTACCGTCCAGTGAAGAGGTAAACGAACGCTATGACCAGATAAGATTCGTTAAAAAAATGTTGTGGGAACTTTATACTAAAAACCAAGAAATCAAAAAGTTCCTAGATAAGAACATAGAGATTTTTAATGGAAAAAGGGGAAATCCTGAGAGTTTTAATTTCCTTGATAATCTACTTTCAGAACAGTTATTCAAACTATCCTTCTGGAAGGTCGGCACCGAGGAGATAAACTACAGGAGGTTTTTTTATATTAACGAACTTATTTCTTTGAAAACTGATGAAAAGAATGTTTTTAACCATACCCATTCTCTAATCTTTAGACTCTTAGAGGAGGAAAAGATCACTGGATTAAGAATTGATCACATTGACGGGCTTTATGATCCAACGGAATACCTGAGAAGGTTGAGGGAAAAGTTTGGGAAAACATACATAATAGTTGAGAAAATCCTTGAATTCGAAGAGGAACTTCCTTCCTTCTGGTCGGTGCAGGGAACAACGGGTTATGACTTTCTGAATTACGTGAATGGCTTTTTCTGTAAAAGAAATAATGAAAGAAAATTTGAAAAAATATATTCTACGTTTACTGACTTTAAGGCTTCTTATGAAGACCTTGTAAGCGAGAAAAAGAGGATGATCATAGGAAAACATATGGCCGGAGATGTCGACAACCTCGCTGTTCTTATGAAGAGGATTTCCGGCGGATACAGACATGGAAGTGATGTTACGCTTTACGGTCTTAAAAGAGCCTTAGTAGAGGTTATGGCTCAATTTACAGTCTATCGAACCTACATAAGCAAAGATTTTTTCAGTGAAAAGAATCAACACTACATAAAAGAGGCTGTAAAGAAGGCGAAAGAGAAAATCCCTGATCTTTTGTACGATCTTGATTTCATCGAGATGTTTCTCCTTCTTGAACCAGCAGGTCTTAGCGATGAGGAAAAAAGTCAGTGGATTGATTTTATCATGAGATTTCAGCAGTTCACCGGACCTTTGATGGCAAAAGGATTTGAAGACACAGTCCTTTATGTTTACAACAGACTACTGTCACTCAACGAAGTTGGTGGAAGTCCTGATAAATTCGGCATTTCTTCAGAGAAATTTCATATTTTTAACAAAAAGAAAGCTAATACAAGCCCCCATTCATTGAATGCCACATCAACCCATGACACGAAGAGAGGTGAAGATTTAAGGGCAAGAATAAACATATTATCTGAAATCCCCGAGGAATGGGAAAATAATATCAAAAGATGGAGTAAGATAAATAAACGAAAAAAAAGATTCGTGAATAGAAGAAGCGTTCCAGACAGGAACGATGAATACTTCTTCTACCAGACTCTGATCGGTGCATTTCCATTTTATGAAGATGAGTATCCTACATTCATAGAAAGAGTAAAAAACTACATAGTAAAGGCTGTCAGAGAGGCGAAAGTTCACACCGCATGGTTAAAGCCAGATACAGAGTATGAGGAGGCCTTTATTTCATTTGTTGACGAAATTTTAAACTTTTCAGAAAATAATCAATTTTTAAAGGAATTTATGCCGTTTCAGAAGAAGATAGCATACTACGGAATTTTCAACTCTCTTTCGCAGATACTCATTAAGGTAACTTCCCCTGGTGTGCCGGATTTCTATCAGGGTACTGAACTCTGGGATCTTAATCTTGTAGATCCCGATAATCGCCGCCCCGTTGGCTTTGAAAAGAGAGAATCTTCCTTACGGTATATCAAAGAAAAAGCGCGGACAGATATCATGAATCTAATTAAAGAGTTGTTTTCAACCAAAGAAGATGGTAGGCTTAAGTTCTTTCTGATATACAAAGCACTTAAGGCAAGAAAGGAAAGGAAGGAGGTTTTTCAGAATGGAGCTTATATTCCTGTTGAAGTAGGTGGAAGATTTAAAGACAACGTCTTCGCCTTTGCAAGAAATTATGGAAATGTTTGGGCGATTACCATCGCTCCCCGTTTTTTTACCGCTTTGATAAAAGAAGGTGAGTTGCCCATCGGC
Organism: uncultured archaeon; assembly: GCA_964347835.1. Classification (GTDB taxonomy): domain Archaea; phylum CAYFZR01; class CAYFZR01; order CAYFZR01; family CAYFZR01; genus CAYFZR01. The sequence goes on along the minus strand of CAYFZR010000061.1, from coordinate 3,584 downwards.
AAGAAGGTTTGGGATGATACTCATCTTCATCTTTCTCCGGGGTTTCCTACTTTATGGAAGGATGCTATTACCGACCGAGTAATCAAAGACGGAGAAATTCTGATGATAGGAGAAGTCCTTAAATATTTTCCTGTGGCTTTGCTCATAAATGAGGTGGTAGAATGAAGAGAAGGGGAAGCGGTATCCTTCTTCATATCACATCCCTCCCCTCTCCATATGGTATCGGGGACCTAGGATCCTGGGCTTATAGGTTTGCGGACTTTCTTGCTGAAGCCAAACAGAGTTTCTGGCAAATCTTACCCTTAAATCCAACAGAACCGTTTTTTGATAATTCTCCTTACCACAGTGTATCCGCTTTTGCATACAATCCACTGCTCATCAGCCCAGAACTTATGGTCAATGAGGGTTTACTCGACGAATCCGACGTGGATCCAGATCCCAGTTTTCCAAAGGAGAAGGTCGACTACGAGGCTGTGATCGCTTATAAGAAAAAACTTTTTAACCTTGCCTACGAGCGTTTTAAAGAAAAGCGTAACAATTACGAATATGAAAAGTTCTGCTCGGAAAATTCCCATTGGCTCGATGATTATGCTCTTTTTGCATCGCTTAGATTCCATTTTCATGGACAGGTTTGGAATGAATGGCCTCGCGAAATACGGGATAGAGACCCTGAAGCTTTAGAATCGTTGAAAAAAGAACTTCACGATAGAATTGAGATTGAGAAGTTTCTTCAGTATATCTTTATCCGACAGTGGTTCTCGCTCAAACGTTATTGCAACCATAAAGGCATTCACATCTTCGGAGATATGCCCATCTACGTGCAATACGACAGCGTAGACCTCTGGACAAATCCCGAGATATTCAAATTGGACGATGAAGGGAGACCTTATGCCGTTGCTGGTGTACCACCTGATTACTTCAGTGAAACGGGACAGCTCTGGGGCAATCCCGTTTACAGGTGGGACATGTTGAAGGAAAGGGAATATGACTGGTGGGTCCAACGAATCTACCATAACTTAAAATTATTTGATTTTGTGAGAGTTGACCACTTTCGAGGTTTTGTGGCATATTGGGAAGTGCCAGCGAATAAAAAAACCGCCATTAATGGAGAGTGGATTGAAGCACCAGCAGAGGATTTTTTCAATCAACTTGCCAAAAAATTCCCATACTTGCCGATTATCGCAGAGGATCTTGGAGTTATCACTCCTGATGTAAGGGAAATCATGCAAAAATTCGAGTTTCCAGGTATGAAGTTGCTTCTCTTTGCCTTTGGCGAGGACCTACCAAAGAATCCCTATATACCCCATAATCTTGTTAGAAACTGCGTTTTATATACCGGAACTCATGACAACAATACTGTAAGAGGGTGGTTTGAAAAGGAGGTAACTCCGAAAGACAAGAAGAGACTGTTTAATTACCTGGGAAGAAAAGTGCCGGTTGAGGAACTTCATTGGGAAATGATTCGAATCGCTATGATGTCTGTTGCAAACATGGTCATCTTCCCAATGCAGGATATTCTTGGTCTGGGCGAGGTGGCTCGTATGAACCGACCAGCAACCTCGAAGGGAAATTGGAGATGGAGGCTTTTACCGGAACAAATGGCTCCTTCTCTGGCCAGAAGGCTCCTGAAGATGACAGAAATTTATGGAAGAGCCTAATTGGATTCTTAACGTATCTAACTCTTTACTTTTACAATTTTGGATAGGAAACAATTAAAAGGATCTTATAAAAACTAAATGAATGAAGACTCTCTGAATCTTAAACCTGTTTCAGCGATTCCTTTGGGTTGGTCTCATGCATTACTGATTTTAGCATTAAATGAGTTGTTTTGATTCGCAATCGTTAAGATACCGTATGAATATATATTTTTGTTAATACTTAAAAATCAGTGGATGCTGATGATGAAAATTGCGATCGTTAATTTAATCTTGGTATGCTTATTAGTTCCTGTTTTAGCCAGTTACCACTTAGAAGACTACAATGTAAAAGTAGATTTACAAAACGGAGTTTCTCATCAAATAATTGAGATGAAGATTATCAATGATGGAGAAGATTCCGTAGAAGGTATTTCCTTCGAATTCCCTGTAAATGTATTTGAGGTTAGAGGTGAAGACTCTTCTGGTAGGATTCCTGTTTTGATACAGAAGAGCCAAGGAAAGACCAAATTATCTTTTCAATTTAAACAACCCATAGAAGAAAAAGATTTCTTCAAATTAGAATTCAAGACTAGAGACTTTGTGGGAGACTTAGGAGAAAGACGTATCTTCTTTTCAACATTTACATCCAAAGTTCCTGCCAATAACTTTACGCTTTCCATTTATCTTCCACCCTCCATGGGTCTTGTAGCAGGAGAAAGGTCTGTACCTGCTCCTTCTTACATATTCTCTGACGGGAGGAGAATTATTCTGGAATGGCATGAAGAGGAATTAACTCCAGAGGATCCTTTAACCATATCTTTGCTGTACGAGAATATCGGAGTTCCTGTAGTAACCGAGAAAAAGACGCACGAATACGTTTATAATTCAATAATATTCTTTTTTTTGGGTATTATTATTTCGTTTTTCGTTTATAGAGGAATTGAAAAGAGAAAAAAGACATATTTTACCTTGGATGTACTAAACGAAGGTGAGAGAGAAATAATGCAAAGATTGATAGACTCTGGCGGAAGTTTAACCCAAGATGAGGTAACCAGACAGACTGATTTTTCAAAAGCCAAGGTTAGCATACATTTAGCAAACTTAGAAAAGAGAGGATTAATAGAAAAAACTCCTCATGGAAGGACGAATCTCGTAAAATTAAAAAAGGATCGTTTTTAAACAATTATAAACAGTCTCAATTTATTTTAAACGTTTTTTTCTTGGTTTTCGGTGTTTTTTATTCACAATTTAAACGGTCAACTAAACAAGTTATATATAGCTCCAATTTTAAAATGAAGAACAATGAGAAGAGATTGGAGGTATAGAAATGAGAAAATTAATCATCATGCTTGCCGTCCTCATCATGCTGCTATCATCAATATCTCTAGTACTTGCTGACGACCAGACTGATGGAGGAGACACAGGAGATAACGATGATCAACTTACTTTAGAAGATCTTGATGCGATGACGGAAGAGGACGTTGTGGATATGTACTTAGATGATTTAATCGAAGAAGAGTTATTTTTAGCATATATAGACGAACACGAACTTTCTCAAGAGTCTCTACAAAAACTAACAGAGTCTGGATCTCTACCCGAAGAAGTAATAACCGCAATGCTAGAAAATCAGAAGTTTATTCCGGGATTCTGGCACAGGCTCCTTAAACGAAATCCTACTCTAGAGATGATGGCAGAGACTTATGAGTTGACTAACGAGCAGATTGAATATTTGGTCCAACAGCCTCATCTGCCGCCGGCTACAGTCAAAAAAATATTCGAGACTCAGAAACTTAATGAGAGCCAAATACTCACCATACTCGAAAATGTGGACATGAGACCCGGTATAATAAATCAAATTCTTCGTAGAAATCCATATGTAGAGTCGCTAGGGGAAAATCAGGTTCTTACCGAGGACGTTATTAACAAACTTATTGAAGATGAAAAAAT
>CAYFZR010000060.1:0-17847 GCA_964347835.1 uncultured archaeon | reverse complement strand
AAGGTGCTTGACATGAAAATCATAAGATGGAAAGATCTCTCTGAAATAGAGAAAGAAAGAATAATCGATAGGGGAAAGGTCGAATTAAGCGCTGCCATGGATGCGGTAAGAACAATTATAGAGGATGTAAAAGTCAGGGGAGACGAGGCTTTAATAGATTATACCGAAAAATTCGATGGTGTAAGGCTTAAAAATCTGAGAGTAAGCGAAAAAGAATACGAAGACGCTTTTTCCAACGCAGATAAGAAAATCATCAAGGCTTTAGAGAGTGCTGCGAAGAACATTGAATCCTTTCATAGAAAACAACTTGAAGTAGAATACAAAATCAAAATTGAAGAGGAAATCGAACTTAGCAGAATTGCGCGCCCCTTAGAGTCTGTAGGGATATATGTACCCGGGGGGAAGGCAGCATACCCTTCCACATTATTGCATGCAGTTATACCCGCGAGAATAGCTGGAGTAGAAGATATTATAATTTGTACTCCTCCTTTGAATGGTTCAGTAAACCCTTCGATATTGATAGCAGCGAGGATTCTTGGAATAAAAGAAATTTACAAAGTTGGAGGGGCTCAAGCCATAGCAGGAATGGCTTATGGTACAGAAACAATTAAAAAGGTTGATAAGATCGTGGGACCTGGAAATATATACGTCACGGCTGCGAAAGAACTTGTCAGAGGAATCTGTGATATAGATTTTATTGCAGGACCCAGTGAAATACTGGTTATGGCTGAAGAAGCGAATCCAAAATTTATTGCATCAGACCTTCTTGCTCAAGCAGAGCATGATGAATATGCAATTGTAATAGCATGCGTTTTGGATGGAGAACTTGCGAAGGAGATAAAATTAGAAACAGAAAGACTTTTAGAGAATTTATCAAGGAAAGAAATAATTGCAAAAGCAATGAAAAACGCTAAAATAATCGTTTTCGATAAATTAAAAGACGAAATAAATTTTGTCAATAAATTTGCTCCGGAACACCTAGCGTTAATGGTAAAAGATCCCGAAGAGGTATTGAAGCTCATAAAAAATGCGGGATCGATATTTATTGGCGAATATTCTCCCGTAGCAGCGGGAGATTATGCGTCAGGAACGAATCACATCTTACCCACCTATGGTATGGCAAGATTTACATCTGGTATATCGGTAGATGACTTTTTAAAGAAGCCTACAGTACAAAAAATATCAAAGGAAGGTTTAAAAAAATTAAGAGAAACCGTGACAGTTCTTGCAAGAACAGAAGGACTTGAAGCCCATGCGAGATCTATAGAGATAAGATTTGGGGTGTGATGATGCTCAAAAAAAGGATAATACCTTGTTTGGATGTAAAGGACGGAAAAGTCGTAAAAGGTATTCATTTTGTTAACTTGAGAGATGCCGGGGATCCGGTTGAACTTGCAATAATGTACAATGAACAAGAAGCGGATGAACTCGTATTTTTAGATATTACTGCTTCGCATGAGAAGAGAGACATAATGATAAATGTTGTCGAAAAAACTGCAGAACACGTTTTTATACCTCTAACAGTGGGAGGAGGCATAAGAGATTTAGAGGATATTAGGAATGTCCTTAAGGCTGGAGCAGACAAAGTTTCTATAAATACCGCGGCTGTTTTAGATCCTGAACTGATAAGGGAAGCGAGTAAAAAATTTGGTACTCAGTGCATTACTGTAGCAATAGATGCCAAAAGGGTCTCTGACGAGAATTGGGAGGTTTACATATACGGCGGGAGAAAACCAACCGGATTTGACGCCTTAGAATGGGCCAAAAAAGTAGAAGAATTAGGTACAGGAGAAATTCTTTTGACTAGCATGGATAAAGACGGAACAAAGGACGGATACGATCTAGAACTTACCCGGACATTTTCTGAGAATTTAAACATACCAATAATCGCTTCTGGGGGCGCCGGGAATATAGAACACATATATGAGGCGCTTACTTTGGGTAAAGCAGACGCTGCACTAGCGGCTTCAATATTCCACTATGGAAAATATACTGTTAAGGAAGTAAAAGAATATTTAGCATCCAAAGGGGTCCCTGTTAGAATTTAGAGTTGGAGTAGTTTTAATGATAGATCGCAAAGATATTGAAAATGTTTTAGACGAGTATGAAAAAGATAGTCTAACAATCGGCGTTATTGGTAGCCATTCTGCACTAGAAATAGGTTTTGGAGCAAAACAAGAAGGAATGAACACTGTAGTTGTATGTCAAAAAGGAAGGGAAGCGACTTACACGAAACATTACAGAAATCTGTTTGATCATGTTCTTTTATTGGACAAGTTCAAACACATTGTAAATGAGGAAAATCAGGAATACTTAAGAAAACTTAATACTATATTCCTGCCAAACCGATCATTTTCTGTTTATGTGGGGTATGATGGCATAGAAAAAAAATTCTTGATTCCAATGCTGGGCAATAGATATATGTTAAGATGTGAGGAGAGAGACGTAGAGAAAAATCAGTATTACCTACTTAAAAAGGCAAAGATCAGAATGCCAAAGATCTTTGATAATTATAAAGAGATCGATAGGACCGTCATAGTAAAGGTTCCTGAAAAGGATAGAAAAATTGAGAGAGCATTTTTTTACGCTTCTTCTCCAGAAGAGTTCGAAAAAAAGACAAAAGAGAGAATAGAAAAAGGAATTATAGGGGAAGATCTTGAAAAAGCAACCATAGAAGAGTTTATCGACGGGGCAAAGGTGAATGCAAATTATTTTTATTCTCCAATAACTGACGAAATAGACTTATTAGGTTTTGACAGAAGATTGCAAACAAACTTACACGGTGTCGTTGATTTACCAGCAACAGATCAAATTGAGGCAAACATATTGGTTCAAAACATAGAGATAGGGCACATGGGCGCTACCTTAAGAGAATCCTTATTAGAAAGGATATTTGAGGAAGGGGAAAAATTCGTCGAAGTTTGCAAAAAAGAATATCCACCGGGAATGATAGGTTTATTTGCCCTTCAAGGAGCCATTACAAAGGACTTAGGCTTTTGTGTATTTGATGTTAGTCCTAGAATACCAGGATGTCCATGCGTTGAGCCAACATCTCCGTACGCAAAATATAAGTACGGAAAGGAGGTAGGACCCGGGAGAAGAGTAGCCATTGAAATAAAATTGGCGGTTGATAAGGACAGATTAAGCAGTATTATAACTTAATTTTTTCCAGGAAACTCTTCCTTTTTTAACGTATCTGACATGTTGAAATTTCTAACCCGCTTCTTGGCGAACCAGCAATCATTAACTGAGTTCCCCACCAATCCTTGAGCTTTTAAATAAAATAAGGATCTGTAAATATCTTCAAGATCGCATGAGACCAAACGATGTAACCTTTCAGGGTTCAGGCTTTTAGGATAGAGTTTCTGCAGCCATTCCAGGATTTCTTTATCTTCTTTGTTTAAACTCATTTTTTGGTCTCCATGTAGATTTTGATATCTTAATAATGCTATACGATTCGAAGATGTTAAATTTTTAGTAAACAGATATGGGGTATAATTACCAAAAATAGTATGTAAATTAAGTTAAATGTAAGATGAGCAAATATGGAACAAAATTTACAAAATTGAAATTGTGACAAAAAGTTAAAACTAATTGTTGGTATAAATTTCCATAAGCCCTTTTTTATCCCGAATTTGCAAATCAAATTCTATTCAAGAACCCGTCACTAGCACTTTCTTCTTTTTTTTCTCTTTCATCTTTTTTATCCATTTTTCTAATTCAGTTTTATTTATTCGTTCTAGATCTTGTCTATTTTTACCTTGGGCATGCCATTCTTCTTCTAAAAATTCAAAAAAATCCTTATCGAGCAGATCCTGTTTAGTAGACTCATCGAGCATCTCGAATAATCTATCTCTTTGTCTAATCCAACAGACCATATTTATACACCCGCTTTTACTTTAAGCCAGTTGAGTCTTTCCTCTAATAAATTTAAGAGTTCTTCTCTAACCTCAGTCTCTATCTTAGATATTTTATCTATCCTTCTTGACAATGTTGTGTCTCCGAAAACATCACTGACCCATCTCTGGAAATGATTATTTCTTAGATGGTATATCAAAGAAGTCTCATCAATATTTTTTATTACCTCAATTGCCTCTTCTAAACTACTCGCCTTTATGTTTAAGAACCCGCTCTCGTCGTGGAAATAAAAAGCTAACGCATCATCTGTCCTTTTTAATGCTTTTTGGGCATGTTCTTTTGTCCTTATCATGAGATCTTTGAGATGTATGTAGTATATAAATTTTTTTTGACAAAAAAATTATAAATCGAGGGTGTCAAGAAAAAAATTTTGGCGGGAGGTGGGTATGGGGAAGGCAGGATGAAAACGTACATGACACCCTCATTAAGTAATATATCGCTTTTTTATATATATTTTTCGTTTTTGTCGGACGTTTGTCCTATTTTTCTTAAAATAACTGTTTTAAAATAATAAGTATAAGTTTAGAAACAGTGACGAGGCTCTTAGGATTGATCCAGAAAATGGGCAAGCGAAATCGCTATTAAGAATGATGTTCGAAGGTTAGTAATATTGAAGAATTTTAAAATTTTCTACCGTAAAAGATATAGCACCCCGTTAGAACCTACACCGCAGGTGAAATAAAAGTTGAAAGAAAACGAGATTGAAAGAAGAAGTAGGATCGTTCAATCGAAACTCAGAGATGTAATCAAACTATGTGACCTAGAGAAACTAGAATTGTTGGAAAAAGAACTGGAGGATATTCGTCAAAATCTTATACTTTTTTGGGATTTTGATGAAGAAGAGATAGCAAAAGTCACAAGATGCCTGTGTTATAATCCAAGGAAGTGCCGAGCATAAAAAAAGTAGGAACGAAGCATTTATAAAACAATAAAAAAGGAATTGAGTGCAAATGCCAGATATATGTCTCTGTTTCGAGGTTCACCAGCCCTACAGGCTAAAAAAAGACTTTTTCTGGAACAAGATCAGATTTAAAAAGGATTTAGATCTATTTGACCTTTACTTCGATGAGATAACGGATAAAGCAATATTGGATAGAGTAGCAAATAAATGCTATTTTCCGACTAATAACTTAATTTTGAATGTTATAGATTTTTTTAAATCTGAGGGAAAAGAGATTAAGATCGCCTTTAGCTTGTCTGGTGTTTTTATAGAGCAGTGTGAAAAGTATAATCCAGATCTACTGGACTCGTTCCAAAAACTATCCGATACGAAATGTGTTGAGTTTTTAAACCAGACTTACTACCATTCTTTAGCAAGTTTATATGAAGACGAAGATGAATTCATAGAGCAGATTCAAATGCATAAATCCCTGATTAAGGATTTATTCAAATGTGAACCAGTAGTTTTTGAAAATACAGAATTGATCTATAACAATCGGATTGCCAAGATTGCGGAAGAAATGGGTTTTAAGGGCATATATACGGAAGGTATAGAAAGAATCTTAAATGGTAGATCTCCTAATTATATTTACAAGGCCGTTAACTCGGATATAAAAGTTTTATTAAGAAATTACAAACTTACAGATGATTTTGGATTTAGATTTTCAGCCAAATGGTGGGAGGAATATCCTCTTACCGCTGATAAATATGCTGCTTGGCTTGACTCTACTCATGGTCAAGTGATAAATTTATTCGCAGACTATGAAACTTTCGGAGAACATCACTGGCCTGATACAGGAATACACGATTTTTTTTCGTATTTGTTATTTGAGGTAAGCAAAAGATCTGGTTTAGGGTTTGTTACTCCAAGCGAGGCAATAGAAAAACATGAGGCGGTGGGAAAGATAGACGTTTACGAGAAGATAGATACGGTATCTTGGGCAGATCTAGAAAGGGATACCAGTTGTTGGCTCGGCAATCAAATGCAATATACCTGTTACAAAGGCATAAAGGATCTCAGTTCTTTGGTTAATGATGCTGAAAACGAGAAGTTAAAAAGAATTTGGAGACTGCTTCAAATCAGTGATCATTTTTACTACATGTTCACGGCTGGTGGAGCACCGGGAGAGGTGCACAGTTACTTCAGTCATTTTAATACGCCCTTAGATGCTTTTTTAACCTACTTTAGCGTTTTATGCGATTTTGAAAGTAGGTTAAAAGAGACTATAAAAATTGTAGAGCCTTTCTACTTCTTTATTAGAGATGGAGAATTTACAGGAAAGATTGCTTTCAGCCTAAAGGGTTTTAAAAGAATTATCGAAAAGGTAGATATTTCCAGCATTGAGTATCATATGGAAAGGGGAGACATAGAAAACTGGGCAAATTATTCATTAAAAGATCAAGATTTGGCGAATAAAATGGCTAATCTCAGAGAAATAAGAGGTGAGAAATTAAGAAAGGGTTTGATCGATCTCATAAATCCGTATCCTTAATTAAAGCCAAGAAACATTCTTGTCGTAGTCGAATATAAGATCTATTATATCGTCGTATGAAACAAGACGAAAATCGCCTCTTAAACCTCTGGCATAAAAATCCTCCTTAGAAACATATACTTCAACATTGGGATGCTCCTCAAAATCCAAACGCGAATAAACTCCATCTTGAATCAACAAAACTCCAACTTTCTCCTTTTTGCTTCTAATTTTAATCAATTCTACTATACGGGACATTTCCCTGTTTGACCCTATTATGTAGAGAGTTGACATTTTACCACGCCCACACGAAATCACTTTCCTCAATTACCCGATCTATTTCGGCCAGATCTACTTTATTAAAAAAAGGAGGTATATCTCCAATTTTTCTCTCTTTCAAATCTTTTTCGTATACATAAAAACCGGCATTTGTCATCCTCAACAATTCAAAATCCTTAAAAGCGTCCTTTTGTTTTATCAAATCGGGTTCTTGATTTAATAAGAGGGTGTAAATACCGTCTCCGAGGAATATCAAGTTTATTGAGTGATCGCCTATAGTACACCCTACGGCGAGACGTATTGCCTCTTCAGTATTGAGAGAACCATATGGTGGTTTGCGTATTATAATTGTTATAATAGCCATTAAAACACCTATACAAAACAGATTAGGCGATCTACCTCTTTTATTATGTTAGAAAGATCGTACATGTCTCCATACTTTGCATTTTTAATTAGATCTTCTTCTTTTAAACCTCTTTCCTTAACGTTCTGTCCACAGGTAACAATATTAATATTTAAATTACTGAGTTCTTCGGGTATGTTTATCCTCTTTTTAAACAACTCCAAATTTGAACAAGCATTGTAAATTCCGTTATCCATGAGAAACATGGATACCTCGTGTCCCTTTTTCAGGGCAGATTCTATCAACTTCAAAACAGTGTTAGAATTTTGCGAATGAAATGGGTCTGTATACAATATTATTCCCAAGTGTCCCATGAAGGTACCCCTCTGAGGATGTCCTTTAATTATTTAGATATATTTTTCTCACGGCATCAATTGCCGCAAACAATAGAGGGATATAATATGTTTTGATTAAAAAGTTGGGGTTTAATATGAAACTGTTGTTAATATCGACAAAGGATCCAATCTCTCATGAAGATCCAGAACTCGTACTAGAAATAGCAAAGATAGCGAAAGAAAAAGGCACAGATGTGAAGATATTCCTAATAGAGGATGGAATACTTCTAAGAAAGGGGCAGGCTTTAGAGGAAAAGGTAAAAGACCTCGCTGAATCTGGAGTCAGCATAAAAGCAGAGGATATTTCATTGAAGACCAGAGGAATCTCTGAAGACAAACTCGTAGATGACATAGAGGTTTCAAATCTAGATGAACTCTTCGACTCAATCGTTGAGTTTGATAGGGTAGCATGGTTTTAAGAGGTGAGATAAATGACCAAAGATATCACGTTCTTTTTGATAAGGGGACCCTACGATGATGAATCAGTATACACAGCACTAAGATTGGCTCAAAAAGCCAGAGAGAGGAAAGTCAACGTAAACTTCTTCTTCTACCTTACTAGCACCATAGTTGGAAACAGAGGACAAAAACCAGCAGAATATCCACCAATAGAAGAATTAGTAAGAGACATCCTCAAGAAAGGTCTAAAGAACCCTAAAGCGGATGCGATCGCATGTATAAAATGTACAGACGCAAGAGGGGTTACCGATAGCCAAACAGAAGGTGTTATAATCGGCGGGTTGTATGACCTGATGGAATGGATAAGAGACACAGACAAGACCATAATGCCCTCATGAGGTGATTCAAATGGCTAAAAAAGTACTTACAATAATAACAAAGGCACCTTACGGAGTCGAAGATAACTTTGGTGCCTTGGACATGATCGCAACAGCGCCTGCAGCCGATCTAGAAGCAGAGGTAGTATTCTTGGGAGGAGGAGTTCATAGCACCGTGAAAGGACAAGAACCAGGATATGGTCCTCTGGCAATTTGGAGAAAAGGCATACCGAGTGTTGAAGAGAGAATTAATAATGCAAAGGAATTTGGAGTAAAAATATCAGTTCTGGATAGAGATTTGAAGAAGAGAGGAATAGAAGAGGAAGAACTCATATCAGGCATCGATATAGTCTCCTTGGATAAAGTAGTGGATAAGCTATTAGAGAGCCATGCCACATTTGTATTTTAGGTGGTATGATGGAAGAGATAAAGCCAAGCCATACACTGGATGTGAAGGGAAAGATATGTCCTTATCCCCTCTTTCATACAAAAAAGACAATAGAAATTCTCAACAAGGAAGAAATATTAGAGGTAATAGCAACCGATCCAGTGGCCCCCGATAACATCTCATCATGGGCAGAAGACCACGGACATGAAATACTTGAGGTGAAAAAAGAGGTAGACGTGTTCAAAATATATGTGAGGAAGGGTTAGTTTGAGGGACATCGTTACGAGGGGAGAGAGGTGCGTGGGGTGTAGAGCATGCGAAATTGCATGCTCTTATTACCAGCAAAAAACTTTCAATCCATCTATTTCTAGTTTAATAATCTGGAGGGGTAATGAAAAGGAAGGAGAGACAGGAATAATGCTCAAAAAGCCCGAGACGTTTGTATTAGCATACGAAACAGGCGGCGTCGAGGAAATAAGAGAGGATGAGGCAAGTGCGGAGATGGCAGACAAGCCTATTTTAAGCAGAAAAGACTGCGACTCGTGTATTAAACTTAAAAACGCTCTCTGCACTATTTTTTGCTTAAGAGATGCCCTAATACAAAAAGAGGTATAATTTTGACCTATAATAAATTAGTACTTCTGATAGATCTTTTTAAAAAGGAGTATGAAGAAATAGACCTTGATGACGAGATTATTGAAAAAAAAATAGGCGGAATAGGCATAAATGAGTACTTTATCAGTAAATTAAACAAGGATTCTATAGTAATAGGAACAGGTCCATTGACAGGGTCTTTGACAGTAGGATCTTGCATAGGTGTTTTATCGGGATTTTCGCCAATAACTGCTAAACTCGAGCATGTGGTTATAGATTGGCATTTTTCTCCTGAGTTGAAATTCGCTGGTTATGATTTCCTTGTTATCAAGAACAAATCCTTAGAGCCCGTTTTTTTATGGATACACGACGAAATCGCTGATATAATGAATGCTTATGATTATTGGGGGCTTGACGTCAGGGAGACAACTGAAAAAATAAGGGAGGACTTAGGATATGAAAACGTTCAAGTATTAAACATAGGCATACCGGGTGAGTATAAAAAGAATATATCATCTTTCGGCTTAAATTACACTGTTCTAAGAGATCCTTTTGCGATATCTACGGTTTTTGGGGAGAAAAATCTAAAAGCGGTAGCAGTCGCTGGCCTAGGAGAGTTGTATTCGCATGATCCAGATGAATTTCTTAAACTCTCCAAGAAAATTATCGATAGGCTAAAAAACAACGAATCGGCTAAAAAATTGATGCAATTTGGAAACATAAACCTTTTAGACGGGTTAGATGTATTAGAGGGGAAAAAGGCTAGAAAACGAGGCTGTTTTGCTTGCCCTATCGCGTGCCGTTTTCATATTTTAGATAATGAAATTAAATTATGGGGTTTAGATTCAACAGATGTTTACTCAATGAGAAAACTTGATTTTGATGCCGAATTTATCCTTAAATTAATTGATAGGTGCCATGTTCTCGGACTGAATGTTGAGGGTGTTTTTGATATTTTAAAGGAACAGGATATAGATAGAGACAGTGCCCTTGATTTCATCGAAGAAATTGCAAGAGACAGGAAAAAGTATAGATCTGACGTTAAAAATAGTTTTATCGTTCCAGTTGAAAGTTTTGGCGATAAATTCGAATATTCATACAGAATGGGTTTATTAACCGGTGTTTGTCCTTTATTGATTTATTTAGGCATATATGACGAAGAAATTTTACAGAAATTGATAAAATCTGCGGTCGGAGTAGAAACACATTTCTGAACTTAGTATTTTCTCAATTTTTTCATGTCCAATTCGGCTGAAATAATTTCTTCTTCGTTTTCTCTTTTTGCCTCACTTACAATACCCCAAGGAGATGCTATTGCGCTCTTGCTTCCTATAATCTTTCTCTTGGAAGATAATCCTAAACACGCATTTTTTAATATAAACAATGAATTTTCCTTTGCCATTGTTAAGGAAGCAGGATGACCTCTTACTGGAGGATGATCCTCGGATGGTAAAGATATTGGCAGAAATATTGCTTCTGCTTGCATGGATGCTAAACTTTTTACGGTACTTGGATACAAAATATCGGCACATATTAGAATGCCTATTTGAGCGAATCCAGAATCGTATACAAACAAGTTTTTGCCGGCTTCAAGTCCTATATCTATCTCTGTATCAGTTAAATGTATCTTTTTATATTTTCCTAATATTTTTCCATTTTTAAACAGAAATGCTGTATTATAATATCTGTCTCTCTCCTTTTCAATGACAGTTCCACCAACGATGTAAATTCCATGTTCTTCTGAGACCTCTTTGAGTAAAGAAGCAGTTGGTTGAAATGTTCTCCCATATATCTCTTCTATCGGCTCCTCTAAAGAAGGTGTCGAAAAGTATTCAGGCAAACAAACGATGTCTGGTTTGAATTCAGTAAAAGATTTCTTTATCATTCGCTCTGCAGTGTTTAAATTGGATTCTACAGAATCTTTGATTTTCATTTGTAATAGACTTACCCGCATATTGAAGATCCTATTTCAAATTTTATTCAATAGATCTAGAGAGTTCTGAAAGAGGATGTCCCTTACATTTTAGTTCAAATCTTTTATACCAGCCGAATGGAGCACTGATTACGTTGTAGTTTTTTTTCTCCAATCCAGTATGTATTTCGTTTAACAATTCAACCGCTATTTTAGGAGAGGCTAGACTAGAAGATAGGTGGGCAAATGGATATAAAACAATATTTTTTGCCTTTACCTTTTCTGCCACGTCTATAATGTTCTCCAATGTTTTTACAAAGGTTTTGCCGTCCTCGTCGATTTTTTCTACTGCCATAAAACAAACTAAGCAATCTTCTACAGTTACCTTCTCCTTTTTAATATCCTCCACAACGGGTATTCTGACCTTTCTAGTGGGCTCAAAACTGATATAATCTGAGTGAATAAAAAGTATTTTCATAATATCCTCTTCTCAGTTTAGTTTTATTTCTCTGGAAAGAACGGATAAAGGATGTCCCTTAGATCTTAAGGCCAAACCTCGACACATTATGCTTCCAGAGGTGACTTTGTAGCCTTTTTTCTCTAATGAATCTTTAAGTCCCTCTAAAAAACATATGGCCTCGTCTATGAAGCAAGTTTCACAATTTTTGAAGGGAGAAGAAGGATAGAGCACAATATTTTTTGTTTTAATTTTCGATGCAACGTCTTCTATTTCTCTAACCGCATCTTCGATTGCTATTAAATCGCTTTCTAGATCGCATTCGGTTATCATTACTGTTAATGCGTTGTTTATCCTTTTATTTTCGATCTCTGTGAAATCCGTGTGTACAAACAAAAATCTCATCCGATCGCCGATCAAATTCATCCATAATAACCTTTATGTTTTTCGCTTACAATTATGATATTACTTATATGCATATTATAAGCGAAAAATATTAATATGAGTGATTTTTAACTTAAGGGGGTGTTTCAATGCATGTCATAGGATTGAAGTGTAGGGAATGTGGAAAAGAGTTCCCCCATGAACTCTTGAATACATGTAGCAAATGTTTTGGTCCACTTGAAGTTAACTATAATTTTGAATACATTCAAAAAAATATAAGTAAAGGAAGTATTGAGAAAGGTCCGAAGAGCATTTGGAGATATAAACTCCTTTTACCAATAGAAAGAGAAGAAGTTATAGATTTAGGCGGTGGATACACCCCGCTACACAGATGTAAAAATCTGGCAAAGGAATTAGGTTTAAGGGAATTATATGTAAAAGACGATACAACAAACCCTACTAGCTCTTTTAAGGATAGAGTAGTTCCTGTCGCAGTAACAAAGGCATTAGAATTCAACATGCAAGCAGTAGGTTGTGCTTCTACAGGTAATTTAGCAGCAAGTCTTGCTGCTCATGCTGCTAAAGCAAATTTGGATGCGTATATATTCATACCCTCTGGTTTAGAAATCGGAAAAATAGTTCAGATGTTGATATTCGAGCCCAATATCATCGCTGTGAGAGGTACATACGATAATGCAAATAGGCTTGCCACAGAAGTCGCTGATATTTATAACTGGGCCTTTGTTAACATAAACGTTAGACCTTACTATGTGGAAGGCTCAAAAACGAGCGCATATGAAATCGTGGAACAATTAGACTGGAACGTGCCGGATAGAATAATTATACCTTTGGCTTCTGGAGCGCTGTTTTGCTCAATTAACAGAGGCTTAAGAGAACTTGAAAAACTTGATTTAATAGAGGAAAACCATACGATGCTTACCGGTACCCAGCCTAAAGGGTGTAGCCCTATCGTAGATGCATGGGTGGAAAAAAGAGATTACATAATACCGGTTGAAAAGCCAAGCACAATAGCAAAGAGCTTAGCGATTGGAGATCCTGCAGATGGGTATTACGCGATAGATGCCATAAAAGAAACTAAAGGGAATGCTTATGCCGCTAAAGATAAAGAGCTCATAGATGCAATAAAACTGCTCGCAAGAACCGAGGGCATTTTTGCTGAGCCTGGATCTGCAACTACCATAGCAGGTCTGAAAGCCTTATCAGAAAGTGGTGACATAGATAGAGATGAAACTATTGTATGTTATATAACCGGAAGTGGTCTAAAAACCACTGATTCTGTGGTAAACGAAACCATAAAACCATATGAAATAGATCCAACAGTAAAATCCTTCGAAGATTATTTGGAGAAGAGGTGGTATCATGGCAAAAGTAAAGATAAGATTCTCTTCCGTATTACATGATTTAACTAAGGAAAGAGAGACGGAACTAGACGATGTAAGGACAGTAAAGACTTTATTTAACACTTTGGTGGAGAAATACGGTACAGAATTTAGAGAGAGGATTTTAGATGATGTAGGAAGACCAAGGAGGTTCGTAAACGTATACGTGAATGGAAAAGATATCAGACACTTAAAATACGTTGATACCGAATTAAGCGATGGTGATGAGGTCTCTATACTCCCCGCTGTGAGTGGTGGATAGGAAAGGTTCCATTTATATATTCTTTACATTTAAAGAGGAAGTATTTTTATCGTTATTTTATATTTTCGGCTATATGAATTACATTATCGACTATTTCTCTTACAGAATCAGAGAAAATCATTATTAATTTTTCTTTGCCTACATCTCCTAAGTCACAAATAACATTCGGTATTCTGTCAACCTTGCTTATAGCGTATTCAATACCCCACACTGTTGTCATGCCCTCTACATGTCTTATTTCTTCAGGTTCATATTTTCTGTCGAAGTTTGAGACTATCAGACCCATTTTATTACATATATCGATAATTTCGTCTGAATACATTATATTTATGGCCGCCCTTACATCCGTGTATTTCCTCATTGCAAACAAAGCCTTTGCCATATGCTTAGAAACATCAAACCACGGACAATAAACAGCCTTCACTCCGTTTCCGAGTCTTACTATTCTACCTTCAACTCCGGCGATTTCTCTCTCGTTCATTGCGTAGGGTAATGCGCACACCAAATTTGATCCAACTTCGGGTATCAATTCAATCAATTTATCGTTCGCCTCAAGAAGTTTAATTCCTTCTCTCAACTCTGTTAGGACTTTATATCTTTGAGATTCATTTATTAGATATGCAAGATGATATACGGGTCCATACCCTATTCCTAAGGGTAAAGAATATTTTATTGATCTTGTAACAAAATCTTTTCCTTCTTTCACAGCGTTTACTATATCTTTTCCCTTTGCCAACTCCGCTGTTATAGCAGCAGAAAGAGTGCACCCTGTTCCATGTGTATTATCCGTAACTATCCTTTTTTCACTAAATTTATGTATCTCCCCGTCTTTGTAAAGGATATCTAATGAGTCTTCTCCTGCCAAGTGACCCCCTTTTATAAGTACATTCCCAACTCCCAACTCCGATATCTTTCTGGCTGCTTTTATACATTCAGAAACAGAAGAAATTTTCATTTCTGCTATGACCTTTGCTTCCTCGATATTTGGAGTTAAAAGATAGGCGTTAGGTATTAATTCTTCAATCAAGGTATTTACCGCTTCTTCTTTTATAAGAGGGGTTCCAGCCTTTGCGATCATTACAGGATCTACAACCAACTTCTCAATGGAATGCTCCTTTATCTTTCCTGCCACGGTCTTTATTATGTCTTCGTTGCTTAACATGCCGGTCTTTGTCGCATCTACTCCTATATCCGTCAAAACCGCATCTATCTGCGCACTAACGACATTTGGTTCAATATCTTGTATTTTAAAGACGCCTCTTGTGTTTTGAGCGGTTACAGAAGTTATTACGCTCATAGCAAAAACGCCGAGGCTTTCCATAGTTTTTATGTCCGCTTGTATTCCTGCGCCTCCTCCACTGTCGGAGCCCGCTATAGTTAAACCCCTTGGAATCATTCTTTGCCTCCTTTTAATTTTTATAATCTTTATAAAGCATATCCATAGATAAGTTAAAGCCATATTTACTTAACTGTAGATATACAATATTGAGTTTAAGACACTACGTTACCGAGATATATTAATACTTTCATTACTTATTTTATTATTGGTGTAAGTAATGTCAAACATAACCTCTGTCCAAGAAGTTGGAGGCCAATTCTCTACAACCATACCTAAAGCTATTGCACTAGCTCTTGATATAAAAAAGGGTACTAAATTAGAATGGAAACTGATTCATGGCGAACTTGTAATCAGACTTAAAGGTTAGTTATCATGCCCTATCGAATCTTGACCTGAGATTACCCCCAGGGTTATTTTTTAGGCACTACAAAACTGTAGTAAGGCTTAAGAGCTTAACATTTAAATCTCATCTCGAATTAAACTAAATCATGGAAAGTTATGAACAAAATATGACTAACCGCATTATTGCAGGAGCCTCAGTTGGAATCATTATATCATTAATTATCAACACTTTCAATATTTTCAATCTAACTTTTTGTGAACCGCGTATCTATGGAATTATTATTGCGTTTATTTTCTTTAATTTAATCTTTAAATCCTTTAAAATGGAAACATGGAAACAGACGAAGTGAGACAAATGTTTATTATTCTCGATGTCCTTTTTGGAGCGCTTTTTTGTGTAGGGGTCTTAGTTATTATAAGCAGCTATATTATACCAATATCGTTTGTTGAAACACTAGGCGTGGAACAATTATCTATTAGGTTTAGCCTTTTATTCTTATGTCTTGGAATCCTCAAAATACACGTCTCAAATTTCTTTAGAAAAATTATCTTTTACTATACTTGACAATTCTTGCTGTAATATTTTTGATTATTGATTATTATCATTAATACTGAAATTTCTTGAAATTTATATATTCTTGCAGGCCTTTTGGCATGAAACCCAAGAATAATTACCGATTTAAGAGCAAAAAATAAAAATAACTGATTTTGCTGTATTTGGATAGAGGGCGTCACAAAGGAGGGCGCTCCCTCCCTCCCCATAATTTTGTAAGAACATCGGATTTTATATAGATACCGATAACAACGTTATAATTTGATTTTATCAATCGTTTTGTATTTTATCTTGTTTTTTTAAAAAAATACAAAATTTTTAGGCACTACATTCTTGAACCATTTCGAATTTTCTCAGCCTTTTCAACTAGTTCTTTTAACGCTTCATCAAGGGATTCGCTGATTTCGCTTCTCTCTTTCTTGTTTAAGTTTCTAACTCTCTCGGCTGTAACTTTTAATTCCTCGATGAGTTCGTCTAGGCTCATTTCATCAAGGGGTTTTTTTCTCTTTACGATAACCTCCCCCATAAAGGGAGGGGTTAATCATGAATATCAAAAAATCTAAAGAGATGATTTTAAACATGTAAAGATAGGCAAAGTCACTAAAAAAATGATGATCTTAAAAGGTGTCGCCACCGGGATTTGAACCCGGGTCGTGGACTCAAGAGACCACATGATTGTCCGAGCCATTGAAAAAATCCCACGCCATTTCTTAGCGCTCCTCATCGCTTTTTCTAGGGGATATGGTCACATTGAAGGGGTGAGGGCGCCAGTTTCCATGGGTTGAGGAAGACAGGGATATAGGCGCCCTCAGAAAGGGGAAGGATGAGTCTGAAAGGAGATAGAGATAGCTGAGATTAATGGACTTTAACTGGACAGCTTCGAGTAAAAAATTGGTACATCCTCACCCTCCCTAATTCTAAGCTATTTTTGCAATTTATATAATTATCGATTTTGTTCTAAGCGTTTATAAAAACAAAACAGGTGTCTACAATTAGTAAACGGTTAAAAACATCAAAATTAGAGAATAGCAGTTGATATATGAATCAGTTGGAGTAATGTTTAATTGTTTTTACTATACCGAAAGTCATAAATAATATAACTCAGTTATAATGCAAGAATTAATAAATTTAAATAAAAGATGGGGAGGGTTAAGATGACTTATGTTAATTTAATAGAGATATTCGGAGATACCGCTAAAACCAGAATTGTGCAACATTTTCTGGACAATCCAAATGATGTTTTGCACCTTAGCGAACTATCTAGAAAAATCGGCAAATCAAAAGCTCGCGTTAGCGATGCAATAAAGCGATTAGAAAAAGGTAGATTCTTACTGGTAGAAAACAAGAATATAGTTATTATTAAGATGAATAAGAGTCATCCACTTGCTTATTTAACAGAAAAAGACGGATTTTAATGTTTTAGAATCTGGAACATCATGAAATTCATATGTTCTTGCTGGCTTTTTGGCATGGAAAACTAAGGTATTTTTTGATAAAGGCGTTAAGGTAAGGTTCGAGGTCAAGTCTGAGAGTTAGGCACTAGGTATCTACTGAGGGCACCATGTTGGAATATTTTCAGCTGCGGATATTTTAGCTCCAGATTGAAGAGTTTAACTTAGAGTTTAGCACAAAGCTTTACCTACAGTTTTAAGTGAGAAAACAATTGAATTATCAAATTTGTTTCGTTTTTCGACAAAATAGTCGAGGAAAATCTTTTCTAAGACATAGTCAATATTAATAAAAGTGAGGGCACCTGCGAGGGTTAAGGGATGATCGAACAACAGATACCCTCGTTAATAAATATGATGATTTTCTATTTATCTTTTTTGTTTTTGTCAGACATATATCCTTTTTTAACGATCTAAGTGATTTAAAAAAAATAATTTTGAGAAAGGAGTAGGGATTATGTTAGGCTAATAGTTTAAGATCTGTTGGGCACCATACTTGGATTAGTTCGCCAAAGAATATTTTCCGCCACCGAAGTACTTGCTCGTGAATGGTCGCGTTTTCTCTTCCATTGACACCTTTTACAATATTGATATGGGTTTAGTCTATTATTTAAAAAACAGGTAAGCATTTTTGTTTAAAAAAATA
>CAYFZR010000059.1:0-5022 GCA_964347835.1 uncultured archaeon | reverse complement strand
TATTTCTTTGATTCTGCGGTTTTATTTATGTCAACAAGGAAGTTAGCTTTCATCTCTCCCAATTTTCCAATTTTACCAAGTTTTACCGCTTTCCATCCATTTTCAGAGATTTTAAGGGGATATTTAGGAACTAAATAAACCCTAGTCCATTGAATTTCAGTATTTTCAACGTTAGCAAAATCATCAGTGTTCTGAATCCATAATCCTAGTTCAACCTCTTTATCTCCTGGTCTTACTATTTCCGGATCAGTTACCACATCCGTTATGCTAAAGGATAAGTAAGAAGACCCTCGCCCCTCTCGCCCTCCGATATCCGGATATGGGGCTGATAGCGCATGCTTTGCTGATACTGCCTCTGAAGACAGACTAAGCAATAATATTATGGCTAATAGAAATGTTATTTTCTTTATCATTTGATCGACCTCCTTTATTGTTCAAATCATTTTCTTCGCCAGCATAGGTGGTAATTGTGTTCTATATCTTTTTAGGTTTAAAATTTGTAATTTCTGAAGTTCTCCACTTTTAAAACAAAAAAAACAAGTTTTGAAAATTTCTTTTTTCGAAGGTAATTAAGTAAGTTTAAAATCAAGTAAAATGTATCCAAATTTTTACGATACTTTTTTTAAGGTGACAATCTCTTTTTAGAAATCTTATTTACTCTCGATTAGATTTTGATGATTTTCCAACGATAATAACACTTTGCTCCGGCCTTCTCTTGGTAATTTTAATCTGCGCGGCTCCCCTTCTGTTAGTTTTTTACTACCCTTAATTGGTCTAAAAGGCGATCTAATCTTTTTCATAGCGATCTTCTTGATATTTGCTGCTCATATTTGGATGGTGGTGGAACATCGCAGAAGGATGGAGCATGGGGGCACTTAGGGTGAAAAAGGATGGAAAGAACTAACGATACCATTGAACCTATACGGCTTGGTTTGGCTTTTGGAAGTACCTTCGCTTTATTGTATCTTGGATGTGTGTTGATAATCATGACAGTAAGTAAAGAAACAGCGATAGCTTTCTTTAACAGTCTTTTTCACGGAATTGACGTTACATCTATTATAAGAACTAAAATGCCTGTATACGAGATGGTTATGGGTATTATAGAAACCTTCATCATCGGCTGGCTGACTGGAGCAACTATAGCAAGCATATACAATATCGGCTCTAAAAAATAAACTCCAAAATACTGTTAATTATGAAGTTAAGTCCAATTCAAATTGGGAATAAGAGAGTAGAGAGTATGAGATACGAAGATATTTCATAATATGTTCTTTTTGGTTCTAATTGATGGGGAAAACATTGGCACCTTTCGTTTATACTCTCGATAAGCTTCTCCGAATTTCTCTTCAAGTTCTTTTTCCTCTCTTTTAGCTAGGCGATAGTACGTTGCTATTAAAATAGGCCACATGAGAAGGGTAATTATGGTCGGCCACTGAATTAGGAATCCGATGGTGATCACAATTATTCCAGTGTATTGGGGATGCCGCATGTAGCTGTATACGCCATCTGTCACGAATTCACCCTTCGCTCCATGGATCTTCCCCCAACCTTTTGAGAGCAATATGAACCCGATAAATATGAGAAGATTACTCACCACCATTACAAGCAACCATGCATTGTCTAGGCTTAGAATTCCAAGCATCGATATTAGGGTTGCGAGGAGGTGCCCTTGGGCATGGCCGAAGGAGATCTCTACTCCAAAAAGGGAAGACAGGAAGAATAAAGTTAGAGGGAACCCGTACATCTCAGCGAACAATGCTATTATGAAAGCCTCGTATATACCTGCTGCCCTCCACTCCCGTTTTTTTAAAGGCTTGAAATAACCGAGGAAGAAGAATGTGAACAAGATGATACTTATGATAACGACAGACCAATTCCCATAGTCATAGGGTTGCTCGGGGTGGTGATATAATGTGTGTTTCATTGATAACAAAATCATAAAAGATAAGGCATTGACCAGTAGAAGTATTAAGAAGCCCCAGAATATGATGGTGAATATTCTCCTTGGCATGTTCTATCCTCTTATTTTTTAATCGTCTTAAAGATTTCATCTTTACTTGGAAAGGCGTTAGAACCTCTGGAATACGATTATGAGCCTTTTCAATAGTTTGGATACTACCGAGAAAAGAAGGGCCCGGAATGGGGATCTCAACGTGTACATTGGCCCTTCTAGGCCTTCTGCAATGCCAGTGGGCTGAAGGAATGTGTTTTCTTTCCGGATCTGAGGCTTTAGTTGCCCCATCCTCACACTCTTTGCCTTCTTCTCCTTCGTCTTTTGATCTCTCTGTCTAGCGTTGCGAAATAATGGTGGTACTGACTTATAAATTATATGTTTTACTCTCAAAAGTAGATTTCATGGTTTGCATTGCGGATATATAACAGGCAAAATCAAATCAATCTAGGGAATTTTGCAGGATGCTCTAGTGAAATTAGCCTTTTAATAACTCTTTCATTGATTACAATACCTGCTGAAATTAACATGATTACAAAAATCGCGGATATAGCTAACCCAATTGCAGATATCTTGCCGAAGTCCTGCACTGGAACGAGAATCATTGTAATGAGGGAGAGAAACCCAAACATCGTTGTTACGGTTGTTAGAGCGATAGATTCTCCAACTTTTAAGGAAGTTGAATGTAGGGCCTCTTCTGTACTTAATCCTTTTTCCTTTTCTTCATGATACCTTGAAAGGAAATGTATGCTATAATCTATACCTAATCCAAGCATAACTGTGGTTAACATAATGGTAAGAGGTGTAGACGGAATTCCAAGCAAGCCCATGGTGCCCGTGGCGAAAACTATAGCTATAAGTATGGGTCCAAGTGCCAAGGGAATTCTTAACGGACTCTTAAGGGCGAAAGACAAAATTACTAAAACCAGAATTATGCTTATCACCCCCATCCTAGCTTGGTCTCTTTCCATTTTTTTCATCAACAAAGAATGAAGCACGCCAAAGCCTGATTGAGTAAATTTAGCGTCTGCAGGTTTTCCAACGTAATCGATCACGTCATTGATTTCCTTCACATCGCTTTCTTTTACCTCAGAATCTTTTTTTATCATTATGAGCGCCTCTGTATAATCCTTTGTTAAGAACTTTCTTCTAAAATCTGGAGGCGCCCTGTTAATTTTCTCAATGATATCTCTTTTATTATCCGAATCCGATACAGGACCGATTAAGCTTAAAATGCTAGATACTTCTTCAACCCAGGGTAAACTAATCGATCTTTCGTGCATTTTTTCCATTGCCTTCATTATTTCAGGTTCTCTTACATCATCTGCCTCTATTAAAATAAAAGAGTAATAAATTGCAAATGGTACCTCAAATTTATCTTCTACAATGTTATTAGCCACTACAATTGGATCATCTTTAGGCAACCACATTTTAGTATCGGTAGTACTTTCTATTTGGGACATTCCATATAAAATAGGAAATAGAGCAAGTGCCATAAAAAATATAACCGCGATGGGTTTTTTAACCGAGAAATCTGATAATCTAGACGTTAAAGTTGGCAATATATCTTTTATTCCTAAAGCGTCGGTAATTCTGGAGAAATCTATAGTTCCTCTATTCAATTTAGTTTCCAGCAATAAATATGATGGGAGGAACAAGATCACGGATAAAGCAGAAAAAGATATCCCTATGAAAGACATCAGACCAAATTCAGCTAACATTCTAATGCCAGCGGTCGTCATACCGAAGAAAGCTGCCATGGTAGTTAAAGCTGTAAATATCGTGTTTCTACCAATTCTAGAAACAGCGATGTTCAGGGCATCAGGTTTTCCCTTATCCAATTCCTCCTGGAACCTGTGTACCATGTGGATACTGTAATCTATTCCAAGGCCCAAGGTAATCGCGCCGAAGGTAGCAGTTAAAAAGTTTAGGGGTACATTTAAGGTGTGCATCGTTCCATATGCCGCGAGAACAGCCACAAGTATTGGTATCATAATGAAAGCAGCGCGAATAAGGCTTCTAAATATAAAGAATAGAACAACCGTTATGGTGAAAGCGCTCACAATTATTGTTTTTGCGAAACCACTTATAATGGCTTGATCCCACGAATATTCCAAGGCCAATCCACCAGTAACAGTGGCTTTCGTTCCCTTTGGTTTGTCTATTTTTTCAACTGTTTTTTGAAAAGTTTTTATGAGCTCAATTTTCTTTGGCATTTCGGTGGAATCGATCTCTGCTTCTATTAAGGAGTATTTTTGATCTTTATCAACGTATTTCGATCTTAAATCTGAAGGTTCTCCCAATATTTCCTTTCTAGTATTTCCAAGATCTAAAACACTAGAGACGCTAAATACACCGGGAATAGTTCCTACTGTATCAACTAACTTCGATGTCATATCCAAAACGTCTTCGGTGTAAACGTCTTTTTGGTTAACACCGTCTACTTCAACAAGAATTTGTACAGTTACGGGTCCCATGAAATCGCTTTGTATAATGCGAGTTTCTTTGTAGCCCGGATCATCTGGGTACCAAAACCCCAGATGTTCCGTACTGATCTTGGTTTTCGTAGCCTGTTGTAGGGAAATTCCCGCTATTACTATGGAAAGAACTATTAAAATAGGGTAGACTCGTTTTGTGAGATTGGCGTGGAAATCAAGGATTTCTGTAATCATATATTTTCCCTCCTGACTAAACTACTCCTGCTCTTTTTTGCGCCTGAATCTTAGACCAAAAACTAAAACTCCAGCCAGAGCAACTAAACCCACTGTACCAAATAGGATATTGGATGTACCTTGACTTTGCTCTTTTACTACGTTTATTCCGAATGAATGGGTCTGATCGAGTCTATCATCTCCCTTAGACCAGATTATCTTTAGATCGTTTATGTAGTTAGTCGGTGGAGTGTCTCTGTCGATATCTAGTTCAAAAGAGGCTATTCTAGATTCTCCTGCAGGTATATCTCCCAGATAATCAGTTTTTGCTCCCGTGAAGTAAGACTTGGTCTGTATGGCGACTTTAACACTCTCTGCCTCTAAAGTTCCAATATTTTTGATGGGTATGCTAAAAATCAC
>CAYFZR010000058.1:0-36688 GCA_964347835.1 uncultured archaeon | reverse complement strand
AAGACGTACTCTGGACACCTCATGGCAGGGACGATAATATTCGCGGGAGAGATATATCTCCAAGAGTTAGTCGGCGAACAACTGGTCAGGGGATATGACGAGACTACCGGACTGCCCCTGTGGGAGATGCGGGAGCCATAAGCGCCAAACCAACTCTTTTACCGTATTAGCGGAGATGGAAAATGATATTTGACTTTTATTCTTTAGTTGAATTTGTATTGGGTATAATGACGTTAAAACCCGGTGACATAATATCTACAGGTACTCCGGCAGGAGTAGGTCCTTTAAAGAGAAAAGACATCGTTGAGTGTGAAATAGAGGATATTGGATTGATTTGGAATGATGTTTCATGAGCGCCATTGATTACTTAGTGAAAGGCATCGTAGAAGGCGAAATAAGATCCAAAGAAGAATTAGAAAAAGCCAAGATAAGCGCCTGTAAGTTATTTAATCTTGAGAAGTTACCCTCCAATTCTGAGATTTTGAGTAAGGTGGGGAAGAAGGATTACGAAAAGGTCTTGCCAATACTAAGAAGAAAGCCTGTAAGAACGTTATCAGGCGTAACCGTTATAGCGGTCATGACAGATCCTCATCCCTGCCCTCACGGTAGGTGCGCATATTGTCCAGGCGGACCAGATAAAAATACTCCGCAGAGTTATACCGGAAATGAACCCGCTTCCATGAGAGGAAAGACTTTCGAGTACGATCCTTATGAACAGGTATACTTCAGGATAGATCAACTTGAGAAAATTGGGCATCTTGTTGACAAGATCGAATTGATCGTTATGGGTGGCACATTTACATCTAGACCACTACCTTTTCAAAATTATTTTATAAAGGGTTGTTTGGAAGGTATAACAAATGTTAGGAGAGGGAGTATATCGGAAGTAATGAAAGATTGCGAGACATCGAAGAGAAGAATATCAGGCATTACCATAGAAACGAGACCTGATTACTCCAAAGAAAAACATGTAGACGTAATGCTTTCTTATGGGACTACAAGAGTAGAGTTAGGCGTACAAACAGTCTTCGACTATATATTATTAAAATTAGACAGGGGTCACGGCGTAAAGGATGTCATAGAAGCGACTAAGATATTGAAAGACTCCGGTCTTAAGGTATGCTATCACATAATGCCTGGACTACCGTTTTCAGATTTTGAAGGAGATCTTAAGACCTTTAAGACAATACTAAAAGAAGAGTTCTCCCCAGATATGCTTAAGATATATCCCTGTTTGGTTATAGAAGGTACAAAAATATATGAATGGTATAAGAGGGGGGATTATACTCCTCTAAGTACAGAAGAGGCATTAAAACTGATTCTGGAAGCAAAAAAACTCTTGCCAAAATGGATAAGGACTATGAGAATACAAAGGGATATCCCGAGCAATAAAATCGAAGCGGGAATTAAGGAAACAAACTTAGGCGAACTCGTATACAATAAACTTGCATATAATAACGAGAAATGCAGATGCATAAGATGCAGGGAGGTAGGACATAAGGTATATAAAGAAAAAAAGGAACCTAGAGATATAGATATCGTTATAGATTCTTATAAAGCCTCCGATGGGAAAGAATTTTTTATTTCTGTCGAAGATATAGAAAGAGATATATTGATAGGTTATTTGAGACTTAGAATTCCAAGCGAGCCCCATAGAAAAGAACTGGATAAAGACACATCTCTCATAAGAGAGATCCACGTATACGGTCCTCTCACTCCAGTAGGTATGGTTTTTAAAGATTCTTATCAACACAAAGGTCTGGGAAAAAAACTCTTAAGAGAAGCGGAATTCATTTCATTAAACGAAGGTATGAAAAGTATATCTGTTACAAGTGGTATAGGGGTAAGAGAATATTTCAAAAGACTTGAATATTCTTTAATTGGTCCATATATGATAAAAGAATTGAGATGAATATGAAAAACTTCAGATGGAGTTATAAAGAAACCGTATTGAATATCTTACTGGATAGAGAAGAGGCTCTAGAATACATAAAGCGTAGCGTAATCGAAAACAGAATTAAATTGGAAGATTACATTCAAAAAAATCCATTATTCAGAGTATCTCTGGCTCCAATTAAGGTTGATGAAGATTCCCCGGACATAGTTAAGGAGATGGCTCATGCGAGTAGAAAGGCAGGAGTAGGTCCTATGGCGTGTGTAGCAGGAGCGTTTTCAGAGCTTTCTTGCAAATCTGCTTTAAATCATGCAAAGAGTATTCTCATAGAAAATGGAGGAGATATTTATATCCACGGAGAGAGAGACTTCAAAATAGCAATATACGCTGGAGATTCTAAATTTTCAAATAGAATAGGATTTAACATAAGTAAAGAATCTCTTCCTCTAGGAATTTGTACATCCTCTGCGAGCATAGGACATTCAATAAGTTTTGGCGAATCTGATGCCACCGTAGTTGTTGCAAAATCTGCTATTCTTGCTGATGCAGCCGCTACAGCAATTGCTAATGTTGTAAAGGGTAAAAGGGGATTGAAAAAGGGGTTAAATTTTGCAAAAAAGATAGAAGGAATTGATGGTGCTTTAATTATTTATAGGAATAGACTCGGAGCATGGGGAAACCTTCCGGAAATCATAAATGTAAGAGATGAAAGGCCAGACTTCTTTTTGGACGTTCAAAAATATTGATACGTCTGAGGGCAACATTCATAAAAAAAGACCAATAATTAAAGATCATGAAGTTGTTCGAAATATTTTCCTCTGAATTACACTATAAAATACTCAAAGCCCTTAAAGAAAGAGGTGGACTTTCTGTAGATGAATTAAAGAATGTTTTGGAAATACCATATTTCCCGTCAAAACAACTTAAAGAATTAGAGGAGAACTCGTTAATTTCTAGAGAAAAGAAAGGATTATACAGGATATGCGAGATTACAGAAGAAGGAAGAAAAATTGTTTCAATTAGAGAGGAATTAATGGATAAATTACTTGAAATTGAATCTAAGGTGATAGAAAAAAGAATGAGCGAGACCATAGAGAGAAGATTAACTTCTTGATTTTGATGAGACCGAGGAAAAGTTATTTATATTATATTCATATATTAGACTGTTTAGTTTAATAATTAAATAACTAAATGGTCGGGTATGCATGCTGAATCTGAGTGCAGTGTTTGACGATAACCTCTATTTGTTTTTGGAAGATAGTACAAGAACAATGTTGTTTGATGAAGCATGTAAGAATAGTCGCAATCCATTATCTGAAAAATTAGGCATTAGACAAAGTACTATAAGCGTTTTAAAAAACGGAGGAAGAAAAAGAGAAGGAGAATTTCAGAAGAGTTTTTTGAGCGGATTTCATCTTGATATTCTATGTAATCTTTCAAAAATAAAGGTAGACGATGTTCAAAGGTCTGTAAGACAAATAAGATGGGGCAAAACTGGAAAGATAATGGATATCGCATTTCCGATGAATATAAATAATGAGGGATGGGCCAGAATATTTGCTTATCTGGTTGGATATTCCTTTTCTCCTAGAATAATATATTCTTGCAATACATCTTGGGAATTGGGAAATATACTCGTTGACATATTTAATTTAGATTTTAACGGTGCCATAGAGATACCTCACGTTACATCTCACATTTTTAAGATAGCTGGTGTCTATGATATGAGGGTACCTGATTGGATAAAAGAGGACGAAAATTTTGTTAAACCTTATCTTTTTGCTCTATTTAAGAGAAAATGTAGGAAAAGAGGAAATAAGATTATTTTCGATTTTGTCTCTCATAGAAAGGAGGATGTAGGAAACTATCTTAAGGATCTTCAGCAAATTTTGGACATCTCCAACGTTCTCACTACAAAGACTCAGTGGAAAGAAGGTAAGAAAAACATTAGCATAAGGTTTTATATCAAAGATATGCCAGATATGGATATGAAAAGAGGTCTAAAGAGAAGCCTAGAAGGACTTCCTTCTATATGGAATAGGGGAATCGTATGTTGAGGGAAGGGAGATTTAGAGAGAATATGGATCTAAGAGTCGCTGGATTTACGTCTTCTTTAGACATAGATAGTGAGATATTCAAGTACGATCTGTTTCTCTCCATTGCTCACGTTTTAATGCTCTGTAAAACCGGTATAATAGAGAAAAAGCCTGCTAAACAAATTATAAACAGTTTGCTAGAACTAAAAGAAAAGGAATACGAGGATCTTGATCTTGATGTAAAAAAAGAAGACATACACATGGTAATAGAGCATGAACTGATAAAAATGGTAGGAGAAGACGCAGGAAAGATGCATACCGCGAGAAGTAGAAACGACCAGGTATCTACTGATCTAAGAATGGCTACGCGGGATAAAACAGTTCAAATGTCTCTGAAGTTAATAAATTTGGTAAATATATTAAATAATAATGCAAAAGATTATTTAGATACCGTTATCCCGGGATATACTCATCTGCAGCATGCTCAACCTACTACGCTAGCGCATCACTTCCATGCTTATTCTTCTATGCTTGTGAGAGACCTAGAGAGATTATTAGAATGTTATAAAAGAGTAAATCTATCTCCTCTAGGTTCATGCGCACTCGCAACAACAGGATTTCCTATAGATAGAGAGTAT
This sequence comes from uncultured archaeon, assembly GCA_964347835.1. Taxonomy (GTDB): domain Archaea; phylum CAYFZR01; class CAYFZR01; order CAYFZR01; family CAYFZR01; genus CAYFZR01. Next base: position 32,120 of record CAYFZR010000058.1, on the reverse strand, counting down.
ACTTCCAAACTCTTAGGGTTTAATGGTTTAATGGAGAATTCAATGGACGCTGTAGCATCAAGAGATTTTATTTTAGAGACTTTATCCATATTGGCCTCTATATCGGTTAATTTGAGCAGGTTTCTCGAAGAATTGATACTCTGGAGCACCTATGAATTCAAATTGATAGAATTGTCTGATAAATATTCGTCTACAAGCAGCATAATGCCTCAAAAAAAGAATCCTGATGTAGCAGAAATTTGTAGAGCCAGAGTTGGAAGAGTATTCGGCAATCTTTATGCGAGTTTGGCAATATTTAAATCGTTGCCAATGAGTTATAACAGAGATTTGCAAGAAGCTAGCAGGTTTTTATGGGATTCCTTTTATGTAACACAAGATTTGATAGATTTAAATGCAGAGATGATAGATACAATGAAAGTAAATGAAGAAAGAGCCTTGGAATTGGCCTATTCTAATTTTTCAACTGCAACGGACTTAGCAGATTATCTTGTTGAGAAGCATGGATTATCTTTTCGTACTTCCCATAAGCTAGTTGGAAAAATTGTGGAAGAGTCATTAGAGAAAGGTTTTTCCTCTTCTGAAATGTCCATTGAAATTGTAAACAATATTTTAAAAAGAGAGAATATTTCTTTGAGTAAAGAAGAATTAAATGATATAATGGATCCTAAGAAAAGTGTATCGAGGAAAAAAATCGTGGGAGGACCGAGTAAAGAGGTTATGCAGGATTCATTAAAAAGAACTGAGGAAAGGATCCTTAAATATACAAAAAGATTAGAAGATATGGTTAATTCTTTGAAGGAATCTGAAGAATTATTAAAAAAAGAAATGGAAAGGGTTTTGGAGTAACTGTTGGCTCAGATTTCTTCTGTCATCTCCTTCTCGGGAACTTCTGTAACTTCCGTTTCAAGGAAGAATTCTATCTCTCCTGAGGTTCCTTTGTTTCCTGAAGAATCATAGGCGACTGCATAGACGAAGTGCGAACCGGGAGGAATCATCTCGTGCATGATCTCCGTTGAGTAAGGAGAAGTTTTGTCTTCGAATATAAGCTCGCCATCCACGTAAAACTCCACCAGGACGACCTCGAAGTTGTCTGTTGCGCTGACTTCTATTAAGAAAGGAAAGATCACAGTCTCTCCTGCACTAGGACTCATTATTCTCACCTCAGGTGGTATGGTATCTTCTTCAATCTCAACCTCTTCAGTTTTGAATTTCCACGAATATGGAGTTACGAGATGATTGCCATTTACATCCATCGCTCCAGTCCCCATGGTAATGGTGTAGGTAGTGTATGAGTCCAGACCGCCTCTTGGAGTTAAAATCAGTGCCTTACTATCCAACCACAGAATTTGAGAAAATTCCATCTCTGGAGAAGACTCTAATGCCTCTATTACTGATTCTCTATTCATGGGTACAGAAAAGGTGATTACTATAGTCTCTTCGATGGATATACCAGTAGCACCGGCTTTTGGAGATATATCGACTACCCTCGGGACTTCGGGAATAATAGGAATAGGTGCGTAATCACCACCTGGATCTTCTACTACGGTTACAAAGGCATCAGTAACATTTACGGTAGAATCATCACAAAATTCTAAATAGAGAGTATTGCCTTTCTCTTTCAAATAGTAATGATGCCTTTTCGGAAGACCCAATTCCGCACGGACTTTGTTTATCTGTTCCACAACTTTAGTCTCGTTAGCTTCTCCAAGGATGTGCTTTAGCTCATGGAGTATTATAATCCCGAGAGAAGAAGAATTGAGTGCCTTGCCTGTTTTGTTTCCATCCAGTTTAAACTTATCTACATCACCGGGGTCTACATCGACATCGCTGCCGCCAACCGTGGCTCCTGCTATCGTGGTGTTAGGTTTAACATGAATCGTCACATTTCTACCCAAGTTTTTTGTCCTATTCAGGATACTTTTCGCTTGGTTGGATTTTTTTGCTATTTCTTCTACTGCTTTTTGTATTTTTTCTTGTTGGGCTTTGGTTCCGCCTGTTATTTTTACGTTGGGTGCTATATGCCCATAAACCGTTGATACTGTAAACAAGACTATTACAAAGGTTACGGTTATAACCTTCTTTTTATTCATTAGCATGCCCTCCATATTGTTACCATGGCGGTAGTTTTGGTGAACGGAAGGAACTATGTCCTTCACTTGGGATTATATCCATGTTATTTCCTCTTTGGGACCGAACTATCCAGTCAAATGATAACGATAGGTCGTCGATTGGTATCTTTACTGCAACTGTATTTTCAGATATTTCCCATGAATAATCGCTTTTCCATCCCAAATCTTTAAATTCTAAGGAAATTTCTTTGTCTGCGCCTATATCGTTATACAATGGACCTGTTTTACCTGTAGCGCTGTTTTTGTCTAAGTCAAATGCTATTGTGTAGCTCAAGTCAAAATTAGGGTCTGTGCTTGGTACAATGGGAATCTTATCAGCAGTTTGTATAGTAAAAACAACAATCTCGAGACCTTGTGGAGCTACAGTTACTCGAACGATATCTGCGAAATCAGGGAATGCCTTAATCGGGGCGCCTACAATTTTTTCTTGATTCTCTTCTTCTGCCTTTTTGGTCATATCCCTGTCTGAACCTGCGATGATACAAATCAACTGTCGGTCCTTAGTCTTGACAAACATCTTTCGGTTGTCTTCCTGCCTAAGCCAGTTTTGCTCTTCCACCGTCAAATATTCCCTGACTATTTCACCGACACCCTCGTAGGCATCTGGACCGCCTAAAATAATGATAAAGTTCTCTTCCTTGTATTTATCAAAGTTTGATGCATCCGTGTGTATTAATTCCACACCTTTATCTCTCAAAAATCTGAAGAAGTCTATTGCAAGACCAAAGTCGATAGAACTGGCAAGAACAACAATTTTTGGCTTTTCTGGATATTGTTGCGCGTTAACTGTACTCAAAAACATGCTCTGCACGAGTAAACTGCTTAGTGCTAAGACGCATATCGTAAAACTTAATTTTTTCATAAACTCCCCCATCTGGTTTGGGCAGGGAAATTATATAAAATTTTTCGTAAAAATCAAACTTTTTCTTTGATCTTCTTCTTAAGTAATCTGCTCACTATCTTGCCGTCTGCTCTTCCTCTTGCTGACTCCATAACCTTTCCCATGAAAAATCCGAATGACTTCTCACCTTTTTCTTTTAGTATTACTTTATCCTTTTCGAGGATCTCTTCTATGATTTTTTCCAGATCTTTTTTGCTCAGAACCTTTAATCCAAGTTCTTCTATGCAATCTTTTACACTCCTATTAGGATTTGATGAAAGATACGAAATAACTTCTGGAAGCACCTCCTTACTAAACATATCTCGGGAAAATGACTCAAATATATCGATAAAATGATTTTCTGCCAAATTATTTACCGCAAAACCCTCTCTTTTTAATGTAATTAATGTATTGGTAAGGGTTGTAGCAACTAAAGTTGGATTTATCCCATATTTATTAACTATTTCTTCAAACAAATCTGTTTTATCCGATCTAATCAAAGAACCCGCTACTTCTTTATTAAGTTTGTAATCTTTCATGAATCTATTCAATTTTTCTTCAAACAACTCTGGTAGAGATCTAGAGATTTTTTCTAAACGATCCTTTGTTATAACAATGGGAGAGACGTCTGTCTCTGGGTACATCCTCTGAGCACCGGGTAAAGGTCTTGTATAGTAGGTGGTTCCATCGGGATTTGCAGATCTTGTCTCCTCTAAAGGTCCCAAAAAAGCATCACCTGCTCTATTAATAACTGTTTTCAAGGCCCTTCTTGCGAAATCTTCTTTTCCTGCTACCAAAATGATACAGTCATTTTCAGTTGAACCTGTAGACTTATACAATTTCTTTATTTCATCATCGTTTATACCGTATTTTTCTAATTCTTCATCCGTATGTAAAATTCCTGGAACACCGTAAGCAATCGCATGATATGACAATTCTTTTCCGAAAGTATGATCAGGACACAATTCTTTTTTCAAAATACCAGAAAATCCTTCTAATTTTATAGAAAGTATCTTATCTTTATTTTTCAGTATTTTACTCTCTGTATCTTTAAATATTTCTGTAACATCGATTATCCCAGGCTCTTTCCACTTTTTATTTTCTAAAATATCTTGAATTTCTATCAAGGAAAGCTGCCTCTTCGCTTCGTATTCAACGTATTTTGCTAGTTGTTTAAGTTCTTGCACTCCTTTAATCTCTACTCTTGCTCCTCTCTCTATAGAAACGTTTAAATCTTGTCTAATTGTTCCAATTCCTCTCATTACTTTTCCAGTAGATCTTAATATTATTCCAATCTTTTCTGCTACTTCTCTGGCATGTTCGGGCGTGATTATATCGGGAGAAGTACCTATCTCTATGAGGGGAATACCCAGACCACTCAGTTTGTATTCAGCTTCCTTAAATCCAGCTGAAACTATTCTGGCTGATTCTTCTTCTAAGCATATATTTGAAATACCTATCCTGCCTAAACTTGAATCTAAATAACCACTCATTCCTATTATCAACGTTCTCTGAAAGCCAGTGCAATTGCTCCCATCTATCACCGTCTTTCTCATAACGTGAATCTCATTAGGAATATCTGCATTCACTAACATAGCAATTTCTAACCCGATATCTAATGCCTCCTGATTTACATAAGGAAAAGGGGGCTCTTCGTCGGCATCTATTAAACAAGTTTCTTCCTCGAAGGTCTGGTATTCAAAGACCCGGTCTCTATAGTATTCAAATGATGCAGCAGGATCTATTTCTCCTAGTTCTCCTGTCACCGGCCTGATTTTTCTTGAGAATATAGATGTTGGCGACTCTTCTCGCATATGAGATGAGCATCTACAAAATAACTTAGGAGTATCTAGCCTCTGGTGTATTTCTATTCCAACTTTTAGTCCAATATCTCTATAATTTATCATAGACGTACCTTCAATAAAGAAATGTCCTAATATCGCTTGTTTTGGTGATTTCTCCTGCTATGTTTTTCAACATCATACGCTTTACTTCTTCCCTATCTTCAGTATGGCCGAGTACCCAGGCAAGTTTCACGTATGCTACTTCGGGGAGCATATCTTCAACATATATGACACCGGCATTTGATAATAATCTCAAGTTTCTGTACACTAGAGGATGAACTCTTCCGTACAGACATTGAGAGGTCATTACTATCTTTAAATCATCTTCTACAGCTCTTTTTATGTTTTTCAGCCAAGACAATTCCTTTTCTGGAGTAGAAGTAGGCGTATGCCCTAATCCTGTGCCTTCTATCACTAATCCTCTAAATTTATTGTCCACGTAGAAATCTACTATTTCGGGAAAAGATCCAGGATAAGCCTTTATTAAGGCGACTCTTTTCTCGTATTTAGTATCCGGAATAACTTCTTTTTTGTTATCTCTTCTTCTATAGTTTTTGTTTATAATCTCAAATCTTCCGTCCGACCATATTTTTCCAAGAGGAAGATCATTTATAGGCCTAAAAGCATCTCTCCTACTTGCGTGCATCTTTCTTACCTTTGTTCCCCTGTTGATTAGGCAAAAAGTATCGCTGGTCTCTCCGTGCATTACTATAGAGACCTCCGCAATATCAGAATGGCCCGCTACATGAGAGGAGCAGAGTAGGTTTATAGCTCCATCGAAACTTCCTCTATCAGAAGATCTTTGCGCACCTGTCAAGACAACAGGCTTTCCCAAATCTCTGAGCATGAATGATAGAATAGCGGATGAGTAATGCATGGTATCGGTTCCATGGGAAATCACGACTCCATCGACTCCAGAATTTAACTGTTTTGCAGTTTCTTTTGCCATTTTTATCCACTGTGAGGAAGACATATCCTCTGAAAAAATGTTGAAGAGCAACTTTACTTCTTTGAATCCGACTACGTCGAATAGTTCTGGAACCGTAAAAAATAATTCTTCTGGGGTGAATTCTACGCTGACTCCTCCAGTTAAGTAGTCTATTCTACTTGCTATGGTGCCTCCAGTATGTAGAAGCGTTATCTGGGGGAGGTCTAATCTTTTCTCAATTTTTCTCTTAGGAAAACTTTCTAACTCTACTTTTTCCCCTAATCTATCGATTTTCATGGTTTCATCGAATTTTATCCCTATATTGTATCCGCTGTCTAATTTGATAATCAAGCAATGGGAATCTCCTAAATCAACTAAAGCAGGTCTAGGTAATAAGTATCCTTCATAGATTCTTCCCTCTTTCTCGATTCTAACTCTATCTTCAATCTCAATCTTTCTTTCTCTTAACAGAGCGATTATATCTTCAGGATAACCGCCGTAATCTTTTTTTACCATAAACAACACTCAGAATTTAAGATTTTTCACGATCAATTTCTAATTCATCTGGTTTAATAGTATATTTATTCCTGTATTTCTCTTTTATTCCTTCAAGGGTTTCTATTAGTTTTTTGGACTCTTTCTCCATCCTTATGCTTATCTCTTCTATCTCACCTCTTTTCTTTTCTATAATCTTAAGTGTATCGTCATATTCTCTGATTTTATGATAGATTGAAAGTTTGTTTTCAGCATACCTTTTTAGGAGTTCTACCCTCCCGCTACTTATTTCATCCCTGCTAGAGATAATTGATTTTATCTCCGCCTCCCTAGTCCACAATCTTTCGTATAGATCGATCAATTCAGCCTCTAAATTCACCCGCATTTCTAAGAGATCCGAAATTTTTTGGTTGTATTCCTCCATCTGAGTCTTCAGATTCGGAAATCTTCTGAAGAATACGTTATGAATCAACGTTTTGCCTTCTAAAAGAGCAGGAGAAATCATACCAGAGTGGGTTAAATCATTTATGGATGGCTGAATGATTTTTTGAATAAATTTTATTGTAAGCGGGCGATCCCTCTCTTCTATAAAAATTTCAAGGCGTTTTTTATTTTGAAATACAAAATAGGCTGTGAATACTAAGCAAAAAACTGCTATTACTATTAGCAGATATACAGAAGCAACAACAGCATCCATTGAAATTAACCCTTACTGAGTCATTGACATGAGATTTTATAAATGTTTAGTAAATTTTAGGACTAGAGCCGTTATTTGATAAGAGTACATCGGAATAAAATCATCAAAATTTAAATATCTTAAAGTAATAGATTTCTTACATCACCTAGTGAGGGTACTTATGTGCGGAATCGTTGGATACATTGGAGATAGAGAGGCTTACCCGATAATACATGGTTCTCTTAAAAGATTGGAATACAGGGGTTACGACTCTTGCGGAATAGTCACCGTGGATAAGGGCAAGTTTCAACTGAAAAAAGATAAAGGAAAGATCGATGAGGTACTAAAAGATATAAAATTAGAGGGAGAAATGGGTATTGGCCATACAAGGTGGGCTACTCATGGAATTCCTTCCAGAAAAAATGCACACCCATTTTTTGATTGCGAGGGAAAAATTGCGCTCGTACATAATGGGATTATTCAAAATTATGGTGATTTGAAGGATTATTTAATTAGAAAGGGACATCGTTTCTCGTCCGAAACGGACACTGAGGTAATTTGTCATCTAATAGAGGACGAGAAGAAGGAAGGTATAGACCTTGAAAAAGCCGTAAAAAGCGCTCTAAATAAACTAAAAGGCTCTTACGCCATTGCGGTTATTAGCACAGATTTCGATGGAATCATAATAGCAAGAAAAGAAAGCCCTCTTGTGATAGGCGTGGGCAACGGAGAATATTTCATTGCATCTGACATTCCCGCTATACTTAAAGAAACAAGCAGGATGATCATCGTTGAGGACAACGAGTACGGCGTATTAAAAAACAACGGTTTTTTCGTTAAGAGTCTGATAGACGATAAAAAAATAGAAAAAAAGATTTTTACTGTTGATTGGACCCCTGATATGGCGGAAAAAGGCGGATATGACTACTTCATGCATAAAGAGATAAATGAACAGCCGATTGCCATAAGAGAAACCTTAAGAATGAAAGAAAAAGAATTAGATAAGATAATAAAGGCCTTGGATACAAAAAATAACATATTTTTAGTTGCGTGTGGAACATCTTATCATGCTGCAATAGCAGGCAAGTATACATTCTCTAAATTGGCTAACCTTAATACGGACGTAATCATTGCCTCCGAATTTAAGGAGTTTACGAGCGTAGATGAGAATTCAATTGTTTTGACAATATCTCAATCCGGTGAGACTGCGGACACCTTAAACGCTGTTAGACATGCAAAAAATAAAAAGGCAACTATACTAGCGATGACAAATGTTTTAGGGAGTTCTATAACAAGGGAAGCAGATATAGTGTGCTTTACTTATGCGGGTCCGGAGATAGGAGTGGCTGCAACAAAAACCTTCGCAGTCCAGTTAGCATATTTAAGTTATATTGCAATAGAACTGGGTAGAAGAAGAGGAATAATTGATGAAAACATATATCAAAGGCTTTTAGAAGATTTAGAGAATGTTCCAAACCTTTTGGAAGATATTCTATCAAAGCAACATGATATAAAGGAAATTGCCAAGATCTACAAAAATAAAGATGATTTTTTCTTCATAGGGAGAGGAATAAGTTACGCTACTTCATTAGAGGGGGCACTTAAATTAAAAGAAATATCATACATTCATGCAGAAGGATTTCCAGGAGGAGAGTTAAAACACGGCCCCCTTGCTTTAGTAGAGGATAATGTTCCTGTTGTTGCTGTAGTACCTTTAGGCGAGAGTCACGATAGGATGTTAGGAAATATAGAAGAAGTAAAGGCTAGAGGTGCTAATGTAATCGCTATTGCGAGCGAAAAAGATGAAAAAATTGTTAAACTTGTAGATCATGCATTATTAATGCCTGAAATTGACGAGAATCTTTCTCCCATGTTGTATGTTGTACCATTACAACTTATTGCATACTTTGTGGCTGTAGAGAGGGGATTAGATCCGGACAAACCCAGAAATTTAGCAAAATCAGTCACTGTCGAATGAACTTGCAAATTTGTAGAGAAAATATTTTTAATAAGAATAGACATAGTTTTTTTGATTTATATGGAAAGAGTAAAAAGCGGCATTCCGGGTTTTGATGAAATAATTGGTGGAGGCATTCCTAAAGGTTCTACGATTGTTGTCGCTGGAGGACCAGGAACTGGAAAGAGCATCTTCTGTATGCAATTCCTTTACAATGGGGCTTCCCTATATAATGAACCGGGCGTATTCGTATCTTTAGAAGAAAGACCAAATGAGATAAAGAGAGATATGCTGAAATTTGGTTGGGATCTAGATGAAATTGTAGAAGAAAAAAAGTTGGTAGTATTAGATGCTTCGGCATCCAGATTGGGTATTCTGAGCAAAGATAAATATGCTCTGGATGTGGGCTTCAATGTAGACGTTTTGAGCAGAAAACTTACCCAGATAGTGGAAGAGTTAAATGCGAAAAGAGTCGCAATCGATTCAGCAACGATATTAAAGTTACAGATGAAAGATGAATTTGATGTAAGAAAGACTATGCTAAAACTCAACAACCTTTTAATTGATCTTAATTGTACCTCCCTTGTTACTTTAGAGATGCCAAGACAGAGAAAAGACTCACTTGAGTTTGGTTTGGAAGAGTATGTGTTCAGAGGAACGGTTCATCTCTTCTTGGACGATCAGGTGGGTAGGACTCTTGTTGTAAGAAAGATGCGGGGAACAAGACACGCAACAACAAGATATAGTCTACACATAGGGGACAATGGATTGGAGGTAAAACCAGAAAAGATTATTATTTAAAAAAGACGAGAGCAGCAACAACGGCTCCGATATTTTCTACAATGTGCTCTCTTGACACGTATTCAGTCTCCTTTAATTTTAAACCCCTCTCAACTAGCATATTTCTCGCAGCCTCTAATGACCTCATATAACTTTCTTCTTTTGATATATCTGTTTCAGAATTTTCGGTGATCACGCCAATATTATCTTCTGAAAGCGCCACTACTATTGAAGCCGATATTCGTTGGCCAGGGATATCAGATATTTTCTTTGCCAATACACAAGGCATCAACGTACCTGCCTCTATTTTTGGTAGATCAACGATTACGGCATCTTTTGGGAGTATGCTAGATACCTTAATTAAATTGAAGTCTCCTATACCAGCGTTCAATAAAGCATTGTCTAAGGCGTTTAATCGTGTAGCACCTTCTGCAGATCCAGAGACTAAAGTTGCTTTTTTTGGAAGACTCCACATCGATTTCCCTCCAAAACTACCATCTCAACTCACAAGTTCAGGTATTTAAGATTTTTGTGACGTGATGCATAAACTAAACAAAAGAAAAAAATACTACTTAAATCGATTCTATTCCAAAATAAATAAAAAAAGAAGAAAATTAAGCGTTTTTTGCAGTAAATTTAATTTTAAATGTAAAGGAAAAAATATTTATATGTCAATAATTGATTATCTTTCCGATGCATTGAAATTAAATGAAAGGAGGTTGGTAGAGCAGATGAAAACTTTAGGAAAACACCTTATAATAGAATTGTTTGGAGTAGACCAGAAATTACTGGACAATTTTGATAAAATAGAGACTACATTAACCGTAGCAGCAGAAAAGTCAGGAGCAATAGTTGTGGCTAAAAAATTTACGAGGTTCAATCCTCACGGCATAACAGGTGTGGTTATAATTGCAGAGTCTCACATATCTATCCATACTTGGCCTGAACTCCGGTACGCTGCGGTTGATATATTTACATGTGGTGATAAGGTAAACCCTTGGACCGCTTATAATATATTGGTGGATGAGTTAAAACCAAAAAATATTAATGTTACTGAAATCAGTCGGGGAGTGTTTTCTGCTCCGAGGTGAATTTACTTAATGTGGTTCGATGACGAAGTTACCCCATACTATAAATATTCCATCAGGGTAGATAATATACTCTTCCAAGGCAGGACAAGGTATCAGGAGATTAGTATAGCCGAGAGTTCTGAGTGGGGCAAGGTATTGATATTGGATGGAAGGATTCAAGTTACAACCAAAGATGAATACCGTTACCATGAGCCTCTGGTATTTCCTGCAATGTTAACTCACAAGAATCCTAAAAAGGTACTTATTATAGGAGGAGGCGATGGGGGTACATTAAAACACGTTTTGAAGTACCCGGTAGAGCATGTAACCCAAGTAGAGGTTGATGATTTGGTTGTAGAGTACTGCAAGCAGTATATTCCAGAATTAAGTTCTTCTTATAATGATCCTAGAGTAGAACTTTTAATTGATGACGGAAGGAGGTTTTTGGAGAAAAATAGAATGGAGTATGATGTTATAATAATCGATATTACGGATCCTCTGGAAGGAGGGCTCTCATATTCACTTTTCACCAAAGAATTTTACAAATTTGCTTTCAAAAGTTTAACATTTGATGGAGTGATAACAACCCAAGCAGAGTCTCCATACTTCTATTCAGATTTGTTTGGAGCTATTTATAACACAGTAGCCAGCGTTTTTCCAATAACTCTGCCCTATATGGCTTATGTTCCTTCCTTTGGAGAGATTTGGGGTTATGTTATAGGCAGTAAAAAGTATAATCCACTTGAAATATCAAAAGAACAATTAGAAGTTGAAATTAACGATATCGAGACCAATTACTACAGTGAAAAGATCCATAGAGAGATCTTTGCTTTTCCTAAAGATTTGGAGCACAAGATCTCTAATAACCATACAATCTTGAGAGATTCCGCACCATTTTTGCTACCTCGTAGAATAGAAGGGAGATATAAACATAAATGACTTAAATGAGGACTATTTTGTTGAGCAAAAATATATGAGTATTTTTTCCAATAGGGATATTATGATAGAAAGGGTCCCTTTCGGTATACCAGGATTGGATGATTTGTTGGAGGGCGGTGTACCTAGGGGCAGAACTGTATTGGTTACAGGTACAACAGGGACTGGCAAATCGATTCTTGCTGCTCAGTTCCTTTACAAAGGACTCGTAGAGCACAATGAACCAGGAATACTCGTAACTTTGGAGGAGAGGCCATATTTTATCAGGCAAAACTTACTCAGATTCAACTGGCAATTTAAAAAACTAGAAGAAGATGAAAAACTCGCAATAATTGATGCTTCTGCCACAAGAATTGGGTTACCTAGCGATGAAAGACACGTTCAAATAAGACCTTTTGATCTAGACTCTCTCATGGACGGAATACATGATTTGGTTTATAGGTACAATGCGAGAAGAGTTGTAATAGATTCTGTAACAGCGTTGGGCTTGCAGTTTGAGGACGAATTCGCAATCAGGAGAGAAATTCTTCGTCTTTGTAGCCTATTGGAGAACCTCAATTGTACGACCTTAATAGTTACTGAGATTGAGGAGGGGAGTAAACAACTGAGCAAATTCGGTGTGGAAGAATATGTAACCCACGGTACAATCCTTCTCGAACTCGATATAGAAACTGGAAAGAGGTATCTCACGATAAAAAAGATGCGCGGCACCAATCATCCCATAAGTAGGTATCAATTTACGATAAATGAGCACGGAATTAGAATTGGTTCAAAACATTGAAAACCCTATTTTTTAACTATATTATTTGCATAATTTAAGGATGCACGAGTAAATTCTCTGAATATTGGTGAAGGAGAGTTAGGTCTGGATTTAAACTCTGGATGGAACTGCGTTCCCAAAAAGAATGGGTGATCTTTAATTTCTAAGACCTCCATCAATCTACCATCAGGAGATGTAGCCGAGAATAAAAAGTCTCCATCTTGTAGAGCATCTATGAAATCCGGATTTACTTCGTATCTATGTCTATGTCTCTCCCAAATCTCCTCTTTTTTATATATTTCCCACGTCAATGTATCTTTTTTTATTCTTGCAGGATATTTGCCTAGCCTCATAGTTCCTCCTTTGTCTAAGATTTCTTTTTGTTCTGGTAATATATCTATAACTGGATACTTCGTGTTTCGATCTAATTCAGTGCTATTAGCATCTTCCATCCCAAGTACGTTTCTCGAGTATTCTACCACGGCTAATTGGAAACCCAGACATATACCAAGATATGGGATCTTATTTTTTCTGGCGATAGTGATGGCTTTTATCTTTCCTTCTATACCCCTCTCACCAAACCCTCCTGGAACCAGTATTCCATGGAGAAAAGGCTCTAGGCTTTGCCCTTTTTCTATTTTCTCAGCATCTATCACATCTATTTCTGGTCTACACCTGAATACAGAAGCGCCATGGATTAAAGCCTCTTTTATACTTATGTATGTGTCAACAGAATCCGTGTATTTTCCGACTATACCGATCTTAACGGTTTTATTTGCATTTTTTATATTGTTTACGATATCATTCCATTTACTCAAATCATCTCTTTTTGCCCTCAACTTAAGTCTACTAAGTATTATCTCCCCGATGCCCTCCTTTTCGAACAATAAGGGAACTTCGTAAATGTTCTCTGCATCTGTCGCGCTTATGACAGCCCTAGGATCTACATCACAGAATAGACTAATCTTGGATTTTGTCCCCTTTAATAGCATTTCGGGGCACCTGCAAACAATTAAGTCTGGTTGAATACCTATTTCTCTAAGGGATTTTACACTATGTTGCGTAGGTTTAGTTTTTTGCTCTTTTATGGCTCCAACGGTTGGAACTAAAGTTACATGGACGAAGAGGACATTTTCCATTCCTTGTTCAATCCTAAGTTGTCTTACTGCTTCTAAAAAAGGCATGCTCTCTATATCGCCAACTGTGCCGCCTATTTCTACGATTGTGACGTCTGCTCCAGTATTTCTTGCAATATTTTTAATTTGAGTTTTTATCTCATCTGTAACATGAGGAATAACCTGTACCGTCTCTCCTAAATAATCTCCACGCCTTTCTTTTTCAATTACCTTCTTGTAAATAGTTCCTGTTGTAATATTATGATTTTCGGTGAGGTTTACGTCTAAAAAGCGCTCATAATGACCTAAGTCCAGATCTACTTCTCCTCCATCATCTAAAACAAAAACTTCTCCATGTTGAAGTGGATTCATAGTTCCTGCGTCTACATTTATGTAGGGGTCTATTTTAATTGAAGTAACCAATATGTCCTTTGACTGGAGAATCTTTCCGATAGCAGCGGCAGTAATACCTTTTCCTAAGCCAGAAAGTACGCCCCCTGTTACTATAACAAATTTTGGCAACCTATCTCCTCAACATCTTTTATCTTAAAATCGTATTTAATGCTTTCTTCTGTAAGGAGTTAACCGTGTTATAACCGTGAAAGTCTTCTTAATACTCTCTTATCCATTTATCCTATATTATATACGACATTTTTGTTATACAACAATATTGTAGTAGAATATGTAATAAATTACCAAGTTTCTACGATAACCGTCATTATTATACCCTCTTCTCCGTTTATTCTATACTTTAGCATATCAAATGGAGTTTCATTAGGTATTGTTTTGAAATAAGGGTCCTTTATTATGATAGTGTATTTTACTGTCGCAGTAATAATTGTGACTGGGATCTCTTCTATCATTATCACCTCTTTGTGGAATAGGAGTATTTTTCCATCCATTTCCCAATCAAAGGGAGTTGCTAGTTCCCATAACTTCTCATATCCTTCCAAAGCGATAGAAATCTCCTTTTGTGCAATACTTTTAGTTGTTGCCGGACCAGCTACCATCAGAGCTCCTTCTGTCAATTCATACAACTGATTATGGGCAATGAAAGCATTAGAAAATTTGTATAATAATAAAAAACGTGCTGGTATCTTTCTAGACACCCTAATCATATGTTTATAACCTTCTCCTTCCAAAATTTTATAAGAAATTACCTCAAAGGCACCCATATACTTTCCTGAATAAATTTCTCTAAATTCAACTGAAAGGTTACACATCTCTTTTATCTTTTTGTAAAGTTCATTTGGCCCCATTCCCTGCCATGCCATATCTCTTGAGGCAATTAAAGAATTTAAAAAAAGTGTATTCGAAATTTTAGCCCTTTCAACTATAATCGCCCGATGGATTGTTTCGATATTCTTTTCCACCTCTTTTTCTTCCATGATACTTAAAGTAACAAAACTTTTAAACGATATAGAACCCAATAAAATGAGAAAGAAGAAAATTGTCCATCCAAAGTTTGTCCAACCCCTCTCAGACAATGGCAATCAACTCCAACTCCTTATTTAAAGTTTTAATTTTCTCTCTGAAAAAAATAGAAGAAATTTTCTTATTTTTCCCCAGTCTAAAAACCTCTTCATCACCATCTAAAAGAATTAGTGTGAATTCGTATGGTATCTTGGATTTTAATTCCTTTGCCTTCTCTTCAATTAGATCTATTCTACTAGGATAACAGACACTCACCAAATCTAAAAATGAGTATTCTGAACTTTCTATAGACAAAACAGGCTCGTTATATACTATAATTAAAGAATGTAACTTCTCTATATCATCAGTATTTGTATTTAGTTCGATGAGATCTTTGGATACAATAGTAATGCATAAAAAAGAAAGAAGTATGATAAGAACTGTAGTGAGAATATTAAGAGTTTGCATGAATATACACCTGCATTTCGTCTAAAGAGTAGGTTGAATTGTCATAAACAACAATTGGATACTTAAAAATAAGCCCTTCTAAATCTTCTTCTGTTGGTTTTTTACGTAAGACATTAAAGTTCACAGAATACTTCTCAAAATACTCACCCTTCATGATAATCGATTCTTGGCAGGGCTCGAACAACAAAAGATTCAGAAGATTAAATGAGTATAGAGTGAATGCTGAACTCACAACCAATATAAATATTCCTGAGAAGAATTTGTGGGTTAATTCATCTGCTAGAAGCACTTAGGGTAACCCCTTTTTCTTTAATTATCATCAAACTACCTTTAGAGACGCTGAAATTGATAATTTTACATTTTAAATTTTTTTCTACCTCTATTTCTCTAGTAAATCCCTTTATTTTCAGATTCAGTTTGTTTGATTCTCCTACGATTACAAATTTAAAACCGCTAGGAAAATCAAATTTCACCTCTAAGTAATCTATATTAGATGTTCTTACCATATCTACCGAGTCTGAGATTGAATCTAGCAAAAATATGCCTGAATAAACCATCAAAAGATCGTTGAGGTATAATCCAATGAAAAATAAGGCGAAAATTACTATTGATCCGCTTACAATCATACGAACCGAGTCAAGCATAGAGAAACACCAGAATACCTAAAAAGAAACAAGGTGCCAGTGGAATTGGTTTGTAAATAGGCACTTTATCACAATTTTTACTTAAAAAATCTATTTCATTCGAATTCAGTGGTTTACAAGCCCTTACATCAACATTTTTTATGAATGTAAAAGGTTTTACTGGATCTACCCATCCATACTTTCTGCTAAAGCTCTTTGAGAGCATGGCATCTTCTTTTATATCGGATATATCGATCCATGATTCCTTTGATTCATAAAAAAAGGAAAACAGAATAGTTGGAATGATAAATAGATGCTCTTGACTTAATATCAAGACAGAAGAGAGAGATATGAATATAAGAAAAAAGTTGTTGCTCATTTTAATCGAGTATTTTAGTAAAAATGCCATAATAAGACCTAAAACAAAATTAATTGAAATAGAAGCGAATATTATAGAAGAAGAAAGAGAATTGGCCAGTAGATTTAGGTCACTGTACCTTATATCCTTTATCATCCTTATCAAAGAGTATCCCACCACCATAGACAAAAGGACATAAAAAAAAGAAAGCGGGAAGAGGTTCAGCAGGGATATTGAAAGATATAACTTCGAATCTCCGCCAAACATACCGATCTTAAAGAGCACCAGACAAATAATTAAGGAAAGGATAGCGTTGATTTGCCAGTTTTTATGCGAGCAACCTAAAATCAAGGATATTGGCATCGTTGGTAGAGTTATCCAGTTGGGTATTCTGTTCCATCTAACATCGAAAAAAGAAGCGAAAATTAAAATAAAAATCGCAAACGATATATTCAGCATTGAATCACTTCAATGCTTTTTGACTGGCTTTTACACCTTCTTTTATTATGGTCTCAGCACCTTTTTTTGCCTTCCCAATCACATAATCAGCAAACGCCAATATGATGCCCATAATCGCTATGCTAGCAACAATACCTATTACTGTCTTTACATCCATGCCTCTGTCATCTTTTATTAGTTCTTTTATCATTTTATCACCTTTAAATAGTTAATAATAAGATTTGATCAAGTTTTGGTATGATGCTGTCAATTATTGGAAAATAACACAAATTTTAGAGAGAATTAAAAAAATCAAAAAAGAGAAAACTCCTTTGGCTATTATTTCAGTTTTTAATTATTGAGTTCCAATAAAAATATTCAAGAGAAGGTTCTTACAGAAATATAATGTATGTTGAAGTTAGATCCTAACAATGCAACATCTATCAAAGCTGTTGATTATTTTTATAGAATTTTTAAAAAGGCATGGAAAAAGATATTTTGTCCTATCTGTAATGGATCGGGTAAAGCAAGTTGTAATTGCAAGGATGGTTTACTATCACCGGATTTAGAAGGTGCAAGCTACGGCTCTGATAGTGTTCTAAGTAAAAAAGAGGGAAATTATTTCATTACGATTAGGGACATAAGCGTCAGAAATAAAGGTATTTCTGGGAGTGCAGAGCTTAAAATTACAGCAAAAAATCGATACAGTGGCAATAAACTTTTTGAACACGTTGAGAGGGTTAGATTAATTAACGGTGAGAATCGCTTTGAAAATGATTTTGTGGTAGATTTAGGCGATTTAAATGAATTGAGAAAATTAGTGGGAAGAGAGCCAGAAAGTGATGATATATTGGCTAATGTATCGTTTAACGAAGTTAAACCAAAATTTGAATGCCCAAAATGTAATGGAAAAGGTAAGGTAGATTGTTGGAAATGTGGCGGTAAGAGGCTCAAATATTATGCGAAATAGAAAATATACTAATTTCTCTGAGAAATAAGACCTACAAATTGTTTTAAAAGTAATGATTAACGTCAGTTCTTTGGATCCCTAAACTTGACATACCAATGTTGTCCGCTGCAGAAAGGTTTGTTTTTTGAATGACCACACCTACAAAGAGTGTAATGTTCTTTTGATTCGGGTTTTGAACCATAAGGATCTTTGAGTTCGGGACCACCAACGACATCGTACGGTCCATTTTTTGAAACTATAATTGCGGGCTCACGGTCATGATCCTTGTAGAGAACCCCATCTTTAGTATAACTTAATGCTCCAGAAGGACACATTTTTATAACTCTTTCGATCTCTTCTGGACTCGCACCATTAGGATCTATCCATGGTTCTTTTCCTAATCTAAAAACAGAAGGCAAATTGTCAGAACAATTTCCCCTATGGGAACAGACACCCCTATTATCATGTATAGTTATTTCTTTACCTTCAAAATTATCCAACTTATCAGGAACTCTATCATCCTCTTTCTTGTCAGTAAACCCTATTTTTAGATGAGTCCTATCACAAAAAGGTTTATTATTTGAACCGCCACATCTACAGAGGTACATTTCGGGTTTAGTCTCAATATTCTCTCTTCTGGAATTTTTAAAATTAGTAAGATTTTGAACTCGATATGGCCCGTTTTTTGTTGGTTCAATTTTTGATTTCTTCTTAATCATCTTAGTTACCTCATTCAAAATATTCTTCATCAATATAGCAATACTTCCAATCTTCAAAAGGTTCAAAAGATTGAATGATAGGGTGGTTCGTATCTTGGAAGTGTTTTCGTGCATGCTTGTTTTTTGAAGAATCACAGCATCCAACATGCCCACAAGTTAGACATATTCTCAAATGAACCCAACTATCTCCTGTTTTTAAACAATCTTCACAACCATCAGCACTAGGTTTAACTTCTTTAATTTGATTCATATGATCGCATGTCATTTCATTACCTTTTATTTCAAATTAACCATAGTGAATGACTTTACAATTTATATTTTTATGAATAACTTTCACTACCAAACAATCCAACATATATATATCTAATCCAATCTAATCTCCAATCCTATGATCAAGGCAGTCATCTTCGATGCAGACGGAACTCTATGGAAGGGTGATTCCTTTATGATGAGGCCTCCATTTGAGAAGATATCAGAGTATATGGTAAAAGATGAACGAGATAGGGAGATCATTTTGTTTGAAGGAACTCGTGAACTGCTCGATTTTCTAACGAAGAAAAAAATTTTCGTAGGACTAGCATCTCAAAATTTTTTCGATACTATCTTCGAAATTATGAATCTTCTTGAGATACAACATTATTTTACTGAGGATATCGTGCTTGTAGATTGGGCAAGCAAGATAATGATGTTCGATAAGATTTTAGCGTCTGATTTCCTATTAAAAAATAATATCGAGCCTGATAACATAGTATTTGTCGATGATAATGAATCAGAAAATTTAATACCTGTAAAGAAAAAGTATCCCAGTATAAAGACCATATTGGCGAAGGAAAACCTTTCACATATAAAAGAGATAAGGGAACTTATAGAATAGGGAGAGATAATCAAAAAATTAATAGGTACCCGGTACTTCCGGGACCTCTAAAGATTCAAGATCTTTAAGAGTCGAATCAAATTCTTCCAATAGATCTAAGTCCTTCTCTAAATCGTCGATTTCTTCTAATATGTTTTCTGATACAGGTTTTTCCTTAACTGAGGTTACGCAACCCGAGAAGAGTGCCAATATCAGCATTATTGCCAATGTTATTCGCAAACTCCTCATTTTTCTGACCCTCCGCGCTTGCTCAAGACATCTCTGAGTTTATCCACGAATTTCTTGAAATCCTTCCTTGCGTCTCTTAGTTCTTCTATTGTTCCCTCATAGTTTTCTTGCTCATAGTAGTTCTCTGCAGAATTTACATGATCCTTTACTTTATCCAAACTGTTTCTAAGATCCTGAACATTGGTTCCGTCTTCCTCAAGTTCGTCGAGAACATTTTCTGATCTCTCTATTATGTTCTTTGATTTGTTGAGGATTTTTTCCAGTCTTTCCGCTAAAATATCCTCTCTAAGACCTTTTGCAACATCTCTGAATTCTTTAAATAGATCATTGATCTCTTTAGAGACTTCTCTTATCTCTTTCACGTTCTTGGCATCAATGGCATCTTTTAATTCAACCTTCTTTGTCTCTACTTCTGAAAGGATTTCTTCCAGTTCTTCTGTATCTAAATCTTGATCTTTCGCCTTATCTATGAAATCTTGGGCTTTAGAAATCATTTGATCAATTTTCTCCATCATGAGATCCTCTAAGGCGTTATAAGCTTCATCCTCTAATTGATCAAAGTAATCCTGATTATCCTCTAGAGCTTTCTTAATTTCCTCTCTTAACTCTTTACCGTAGCTCATTAACTCTTCGTCCTCTCTAACTTCTTCTATGAACTTTCTATCGGCATCTTTCAAGCTTTCAAGGGCTTTTTTGAATTTTTTGTTGTCCCCTTCTTTAGCAGCGTCTTCCAGTTTATTGTACTCATCTACAAAATCATCTCTTTGTTTCTCTAACTTTTTTGTATCGATTCCCTTGTCCTGCGCGAAGTTTATAGTAGTATCCATGGCTACTAGTCGTTTCTCGATGCCTACCCTTAGCATAAGGTACTTGACGTTCAATACATCTGACTGACCTTCTTCTGCAAGAACCGCCGGCATCATGCCAACGAGATATATTGACAGTACCAGCAAAACCTTCCACCTCATTTTTTCTCACTCCTTTTTTAATTTTCTTTGTAATATTTTTTGTTTTTACCATAAAAAAGCTTTATGACCTAAAATTATGTTTTTAATCTTTTATCTTTATTTATTTTCTTTTATAAATTTTTATAAGGAGTTATTTTCTTTATTGGTTGTTATATAAAGCATATCTGATAAGAGAGTAATTGTTACATTTTACAAATGGGAGTCGAAATTCTTATATCGTATAACTCGAAAACTCTATGATACTTAATTGGGGAGGAGGTTCTATGGATAAAAAACGGATTCGGATTCTCTCAATACTTGCTCTTTTGTTGATTGGGCTTGTTTTCTTATCCGGATGTGCGGGAGCCAAGGAAGAGAAACCTGCTGTAAAGCCAGCAGAAAAACCAGAGGTACCTGCTGAGAGAAACACATTAGGTGACTTCCTCGGAAGGCTGACTAAACCCTCTGGATATAAAGCAACCTATCAGATCACAAGCGGAGGTCAAACGTCTACAATGACCTATTACATAAAGGGTGAGAAAATCAGGATGGATTGGAGCGATCCCAGTACTAATGCAGAAGGCAGGTGGGTTGCAACGGAGACAGCAACTTATATCTGTTCCAGATCTCCTGGACAACCATGGATGTGTTTTGGCGGAGAAGAAGAAGAACCAGAGGAAGTTGAGGAACCTCAGTGGGAATCTACTGTAGAAGATCTTGAAGAAGTAAAAGAAAACGTTTTCTACGATGGAACGGAAAGAATCGCAGGTGTGAATGCATACTGCTACAAGTATGTTTTTGGCGATTCATCGCAAAGAGCATGTTATCACCCCAGTCTACTAATACCGCTTCTCGTTGAGGCAAGAATTGCGGGCACCCCTGAATACAAAATGATAGCCACTTCTGTAGATTTAAGTGCGCCGGCAGATAGTGTTTTTGTTCCACCGGCTCAGCCCATGACCATGGAAGAAATAATGAAGCAGTATGGACAAGGATAATGTGGGTTACCTACTTTTTTCTTATTTTTTTATCAATAATATAAAAATCCTAATTTCTTTTATTTCAAACTTCATTCATGGTTATGTGCACTTTCTTCTCGAGACTCCAATTTTTCTACCTCGTCTCTCTCAAAACTCTCTATGTACTTAATTTCATTTAATTCATTAAGATGCTTAAGTGCATCGCTTGCTGCTGCCAACTTTATATGAAGAGCTCTTGGATGTAATTTAACCTTATCTGTTAAGTTTATGTAGGCTATTCCATTCTCTATTTTTATCTCAGATATACCCTCTGTGTCCCCTAGATGTAACTCTAAAACTGCTTTTATCTTCTCTTCAAGATCCTCTATCTTTTCAATTATTTTGATATCGTAGATTATATTTTTACCTGCCATTTCCGGATTAAAATCAACCCTTACCCTACCTCCACTTACAGTTTGAACCTTTGCGAGTTTTCCGTCAATTGTCAACTTCATTCCTGGAAATGGTTTGAGTTTTTGTTTTTTAAAGAAGCTAAGAGGTATTATTTTGACAAAATCATCTCTTCTCTTACCGAATCCTTTTTCAGGCAACACTTCTATCTTTTTTTCTTCATCGACTTCCATGCCTACAAGCGATTCATCCAATCCTTCTATTACGTGCTTCGCGCCTACTATGATTGGAGCCGGTTTATAAACCCTGTCCTCATCGAAGATATCTTCTTTCTTTGCGACATCTTCATCGTTGAGGTCAAATATCTCGTTAGTGTCCTTAATCCTACCTACGTATTTAATCCTGATGAAATCTCCTTCTTTAATGCTCAATCAAACCACCCTTTTTTAATTTTATTCAATCTACTCGGTTTTTACCACCTTCAATACTTCGTCCATTATAGTAATTATCTTGTCAATCAACCACAAAACATCTTCTCTATTGTGTTTTATACCTTTATTTATGAGCAATAATTGCTCTAAAATATAAATAACATCATTATCTAGTTCTAATGCCTTAATCATATCTTCTTTTGCATTTAAAAGAAAAGGAGACGCCTTTACGAAATCATTAACAGCCTCCTCATATTTGTTTTTTTTAAGATTACTCAATCCAGATAAAACGTTTGTAGAGGCTTTTCCTAAAGCAAAAAGATTTCTACCGCCTTCTTTATGAAAATTATAACGTTCCTTACGGAGTTCTAAATACTTATTTTGCAGAGAAGTTTCTCTGCCATTAAGTTGCATGATTCTTTGGTACTCTTTTTTGTATAATTCACTGGCAAATCTCTTTTCGAGCCTGCCCATCAACTCCTCAATTCTATCAATATCCATAGGCACACATCCTATCATGCTAAAGAGGAATTTTTATATATTTCCCTCATGTCGCATGCATAATAGGAATAGAAGAAGTAGAGAGTAGCAACATAATGAAAACCAAAACAGACGCTATCTTGCGAAAACTCCCAACATCGCTTACTTCGTCTAAAGGACCGGGGTGCCCGACATGATTCATAAAGATAATTATAAGAACCCATAGCCACCAGCCCATGGCCAACATCATCAATGCAAAGAGCAAGGTAAAAAGTTGAGTTTCTTTTTTGTTTAGGATAGAAGTCCATATATGTCCGCCGTCAAGTTGACCGGCAGGAACAAGGTTTAGCATCGTGATTAGTAGACCAAATAACCCAGACCAAAATAGTGGATGTGCCTTAATGATAGCATCTTCTGGAACTCTTCCTAATATGAGTTTTTGAAGAATATTCAATGCTAAAGGTAAGGAGATAGAGCCTAATTGAGGAAAGTTCACGGGCGGCAACTCGAACATAAATGCACTTTCCATGTTAGATTGTGTTGTTATCTCTGAATGGGCTATTCCCAAAGCCAAAACTAAAAGGGAGATTACGAAACCCGCTAAAGGACCGCTTATCCCTATATCAAATAGAGCCTTCTTATTTGGTATGGGAGATCTCGTGCTTATAATAGCGCCAAATGTGCCGAGGGGCATAAAAGGCGGCGCAGGTATGAAGTAGGGGAGGCTTGATGCTACACCATGTCTCCAAGACATATATGCATGAGCCATTTCATGTGCGCCAATTACTGCGAGTAACGAAACAGCGAACAATATGGCATTTTCTATCTTTCCGTTAGAGAACCACATATATCCAGCGAGAGTACAAGTTCCAAAGGTTAATATGAGTAGGCCAATATTCCACCTAATCCCTTTCCCCTCTAATTTCATTTCGTGGGGTGAAACATTTAGAGTGATTCTATCGCTATCTTTGCGCCCTTGCCTTAGCCATGGGATATAGTTTAATGATCTAAGTTTTTCATATACACTTAGAAAACGATTTTCCGTGTCACTATCTTCTTTAAGAGTAAAAACTACTCCGTTTGACCTGAAGACATATTCTTGAACGGTGAATTCTTTGTTTACTATTTGTAGAATCTTTTTAAATTCTTCCGAATCCAAGACTTCGTCAACGTCTTCCTCGTATATCTTTGTTATCCTAGCATCTTCTTTTTCGCATTCAGGACATCTTTCTGGCTTTCCTATATAGTCTCCAGTTTTAAATTCCCGAATGAGGCTGTTTCCACATAAACATTGAATTTCAACTAATGTCTTCACGTGCTTCACCCATAATTTCAATAAAACCTTTATTAGCGTCTATTTTTATTCTTTTTCCCTTAATATAGGACAATTCTTTATTTAAATTGTCTAACATTGGAATTTGAGAGATTACGGCACCTATTGCTACAATTGGCTCTGAATATTGATTTATAATTGCCGAAGGCGCAATTCCACTTTTTTTCAACTGATACATAACGTATGAGCCTACTGTTGATCCTATCCCATGAGGGAACACTAAAATCTTTCCAGAAAGGTTCCTACCATACAATTCATGATTTTTGTTAATTATATTTCCGTTTTTAGGATTGACATCTCCTAAAAATGATATGGGGGTACTTGAATATAAAACATCCCCTTCTGCCATGCCTCTGCTAATTATTCGTCCTTTTATTATTTCATTCCTAAACTTATGCACTCTTTCTCATCTCCGAGGTATACATCAACATTACACATAGTGGGCGCGTATATGCAGGCCTTTGTCGAATTCGTTGCTATAGACTTGATGCCCATTTCTTCTATAGGCGAAACAACCATGCAGGTATCAGCGATTATTTTCGCATTTTTCTTCTTCAACGAATCGTTCAGACCAATCCTTTCTGCCAATTTCTTTGTGTGATAGTTGGTAAAGATCCAAACTTCGCAAAGTGGCTCATTTTTTTCTAAACAATTTTCTATCTTGATTATTTCATTTATCGTGCAATGAGGACACCCAAAGGTGATTAAATCTATTTTATCAGTGTTTCTAAAATTGTTTTGTTCCTCCTTCAATTCTTTGTTCGTAACTTCTATCTTTTCTAATTTATCGAACTCTTCTTTCCATTCTGGGGTGACATCCTTGGCATGAAATAAGGCTATAGATCCAGATGCGCCTAAAGAAGCGCTCAAAGATTTTAAATCTTCTAAAGCCGGTCTCTCTGAAAATATAAAAGCTGGTTGCATCGTTATTTTTCCGACATGGTAGCCTAAAACACCATACATATGCGTTTTCAAATCCTCTTTTACTTCGATCAAAAAATCAGCACCTCTAGTTTCCTCCAAGTGGAGACCATAATTTGGGGTTTTTCCAATTAATGCGCTTGCTAAAGAGCTCATACCTCCCTCTCTATTTGTTCTAGCCCCCAATATAGAGTTTGCAAAGACTATAGCAGAAGATTCACCCCAAGAAACATGCGATTTATATGAGGGTATGTTACCGATCAAGTAAGGCGTGCACGTACAGCTGAGTTGGATACCCATCCTATCGAAACATTTGAGGATCTCTAATTGCTTTGAAGCAAATTCTGGACTCACATTCATACTTTCCCATTCTTCTAAATCCATTCCCGCTGGATTTAAAGTCGTAGGAACTTTTACTTTTGCGTCTCTAGAGAATTCATCCAGGAATTCGAATCCAGCATTTCCAATAGTCTTATAAGATACACCAGAAACTTGGGCGCTTTCTATATCGATTAGATCCAAAGCGCCGTATATGTCTCCTAAGGCTACTAAAATCTCCATTGCTTTCTGTCTTGCGAAGCCTTGCTCTCCTTCCAGTATTCTTGCTTCTTCTTTAGTTAAATACATCAATCTTCACTCCAAGGTATCCTGGCAATTTCAAATCTCTCGGGAGGAATAAAAAAACTCTTCGTAGCATCTATACCAACTTTGGTAACCAGAGAAGTTATTTGGTCTCCCACGGGATCAAGGCTGGATCCTCTTATTTTTGGAAATATGTAAATGTCCTCGTCTCCCTTTACTCTCGTTGCTATCGCATACTCTATCATCTTATCGTTAAAGATGTCAATATCTTCATCTACAACAACGACGTGTTTCAGGCTTGGATGCGCGGAAAGAGCAGCGAGTATAACGTTTTTTCCGTCCCCTTCAGTTTGTTTTTCTATCGAGACAATCGCATGGAACCAGTAACAACCACCTTCAGTTAACCTAACTCCTTTAACTGTAGGAACAGTATTCTCTACTGCCCTTAAAATCCTTGGTTCTTGGGGCAGACCCATCAAAAGTTGATGTTCTCTACCTCCCGGCAAAATTGTTTGATAAATGAGATCTTCTCTGTGCATTATGCATGTAAGTTCTATAATTGGTTCGTCCCTTATTATATCGTATGTACCGGTTACATCCACGAGCGGACCTTCTGAATGCCTCTTTTCATTTAGAATTTTTCCCTCCAATACAATTTCAGCCTGAGTGGGAACTTCTAAATCAACTGTATTACATTTAACACATTCGTATTCATGCAATCTATTAGCAACCTCTAGTTCATCGGTGTCGTAAGGTATAGAGGATGAGGCGGTGAGAATAAAAGCGGGATGGACGCCGATAACTATTGCAATTTCCGTATCCTCATTATTTTTTGCGTTCACACCAAATATCTTTTTTAGATGTCTTGGCACGATGCGAATACCTAATTTGTCTTTATCTAATCTCATCAACCTGTGTATGGATGCATTTCTTATACCGGTATCAGGATCTTTGGCAACTACAATTCCAGCCGTGATAAAATGACCGCCATCTTTTTCATAATGTTTCAAAATCGGCAGCTTATTTAAATTCACATCTTCGTTAATTATATCTTTGATAGGCCCGTTATTAACTATTTTAACCTTTTTTGGAGAATCGAAGGCCTTCGATAGATGTTTTAACAACGTATTTTTATTTACATTTAATGCCTGAGCGATCCTTTCTCTGGTGGAGCATACGTTTCCTACGATCTTTATACTATTGCCCTCTATATTATAGCCCTCTACATTTTCGAAAAATACGACGTTATCCTCATTCTTTTTCAGGTAGTAAGGTATTTCATATATCGTGGATACTTTTTTCTTGACATCCAAAACTTCTCCACTTTCACGAAAAGATTCAATTATGCTTCTCACAGATATCACCGTGATACAATGAAAGGTATTTACTCTCTCATATTTGATTTACCCCAAGTTTTGGTGTTTAGATGGAGGATTGATGAGGGTATATATGTATATGTCGGGTCTGCTTTGAAAAATGGTTTTTTAGAATCCCGAATTAAAAGACATCTATCTCGTACAAAAAAAGTTTTTTGGCACATAGATCACATCACAACCAGAAAGACACCCTTTGCAGTCGTTTATGCTTATACAAAAGATAAAACGGAATGTAAATTATCTAAAGTTTTAGAGAAAAATGCATTTATCTTAGATAGTTTTGGATCGAGTGATTGTAACTGTAAGAGCCATTTTTATCGTTTAAATAAAGATAAAATCGATTCTATTCTTTATTTAGAGGATTTATATTGCAATCTGGGTTTAGATCCTATCGTGTACATACCAAGTAACGCATTAAATTTAATATGAATAGGATCGATAATCGATCATGATGAAGACTTTAATTTTGAGCGGAGAAGAAGTAGAAAGATTACTCGATATTGAAAGAGTTATGGGAGCCGTAGAAGAAGCATTCGTAGCCTATGCAAGAAAGGAGGCTGAAATGCCCCCTAAGTCATACATATACTATCCTCGCGGTGATCTTAGAACGATGCCGGCTTATTTGAAGTACAATGAGACGTCTGGAGTTAAAATAGTAAATGTTCATACGGAGAATGTTGATTTACCAACTGTTATGGCTATATTAGAATTAATCGATCCAAATACCGGTTTTCCTCTTGCAATAATGGATGCTACTCGAATAACTGCTTATAGAACCGGTGCAGCAGGAGGAATCGCCGTAAAACATCTTTCAAGAAAAGATTCTAAGATTATCGGCATTGTTGGAGCCGGAGTTCAAGGGAGGACACAATTACTGGCGGCGTCGAAGATTAGAGACATAGAAGATGTATTAATT
Source organism: uncultured archaeon (assembly GCA_964347835.1). GTDB lineage: Archaea > CAYFZR01 > CAYFZR01 > CAYFZR01 > CAYFZR01 > CAYFZR01. Next base: position 4,124 of record CAYFZR010000058.1, on the reverse strand, counting down.
TATGATACAAATAAGAAAGCATCTCTGGAATTTCAAAAATTTGCCAAGGAATTAGGCTTAAATGCTAAAGTTTGTGATAGCATAGGCGAAGCCACCGAGAACTGCGATGTTTTGGTTACTGCGACTCCTGTTAGAAAGCCTATTGTCGATTCAGTTTCCACAGGAACACATATAAATGCTATCGGCGCGGATGCGCCGGGCAAGCAGGAGATAAATCCGGATATTCTAAAAAGAGCAAAAATAGTTATAGATGACTGGGAACAGGCATGTCATTCTGGTGAGATAAACGTTCCTCTTTCCAAAGGTATATTAACAAAAGAAGACGTTTACGGAACTTTAGGAGAAATATGCGCAGGCATTAAAAAGGGAAGAGAAAAAAAAGATGAAATAACAATTTTTGACTCTACCGGTCTCGCAATACAGGACGTTTCAACGGGCTACCTCATTTACAGAGAGGCTATGGAAAAAAACATCGGTAAGCGCGTTAAATTTATTTAGTTTTTGAAAAATTTGGTGGTTTTATGGAACTAGTTTTAGAAAAAATGGTAAGAGGACTCAAAAAACATAAAGATCTTGGAGATAGATTTTTTGAAGAATTATCAAAAGGACAGGATCCATCAATATTTGCGATTACATGTTCAGATTCAAGAATTGATTCCAGAAGCATATTTGGAGTAAAACCACAGGGCGATGTATTTGAAGTCAGGAATGTTGCGGGATTAGTGACTAAAGATGCTATAGCAGCGGCTACTTATGTTCTAAGGCATTTAGATCCTAAGGTAATTTTGATTTTGCACCATACTCAATGCGGAGGATACAAAACTCTCTTTAAAGAAGGAGTAGAAAAAGAGATAAAAGAACATATGGTTAACAATGAAGGAGAGGTTGCTAGAGACAAGGTGGTTTCGTATAAAAGATCAGAAAATCTTCAACTTACTAAGGAACAGATAGAGAGGCTAACAATAGAGGAAGGCGCTAGGGTGCAAAGAGATAGGCTTTTAGAATTTCTGGAAAAGAATTATCCTGAAATTTGCGAGAAGATCAACGATAGCATAAAACTTATCACTGCAGTTTATGCTCTAGAAACCGGAGATGTTTATCAGGTTCCAGAGAGATTGGAAGGTTCAGAAAGTATGGAGAGAGAAAGTCTATAAACATACATATCAGAAAGAGTCCATTAGCTGATCATAATGGTCGATGAAGGAAAATACGTTAAAAAAACCCTTAAAAAACTAGAAGAAGAAAATGAAGTAACGATACTGGCCCTCGGAGATTCTTTTACCGCCGGCTGGGCAGTGGAACGAGGATTCGTGTCCTTTTTCTACGAAATGTTGTCAGAGAAGTTTCCAGATGCAAAGATAAATATAATAAACGCTGGAATTCCGGGAGACACTGCGGAGGGCGGATTGGTTAGATTAGATAGCCTATTAGTAAACGATCCTGATCTGGTGACCATAAACTTCGGAGGAAACGACATGTTCGGTGTATCTGAGAAGTCCTTCGAAAACACCATGAATAAGATAATAGATAAGATAAAGGAGGGAGAAAAAAGGGATATATTAATATTAAACATAGCAATTTTTTCGATAGGGATAAAAGACTTAGTTCAAGTATTCAATAAGGTGATAGAAAGGGTTGCAAGGAAAAAAGGCGCGGGACTGGTGGACGTCCATGGTGCATGGAAAAAAAAGATAAAAGATGGCTTGAAACTGGAGTCCCTGATCACTTGGGACGAGATACACCCCAACGAATCAGGACATAAAATAATAGCCCAAGAATTAATGAGTTTTTTTGATTGATTTACAATAGATTTTTGTAAAAATGACAGGCTACAACACGGTCTTTGGAATCTTGAATCAACGCGGGTTCTTCTACCCTGCACTTGTCTCTTACATGAGGACATCTTGTGTGAAATCTACAGCCTGAGGGCGGGTTAATTGGAGAAGGAACATCTCCCCTGAGAACGATTCTCTCCATCTTTGTTTCGATATCGGGAACCGGTATTGATGAGAGGAGTGCCTTTGTATAAGGATGAAGGGGATATTCAAATATATCTTCTTTATCGCCGGCTTCTACTATTTTTCCCACGTACATCACGACTATACGATCTGAAATATGATTTATCGTCAGGAGATTATGAGAAATAAAAAGATACGTTAAATTATAGTCTTCTTGCAGTTTCCTTATCAAATTTAATATTTGTGCCTGAACGGAGACATCTAAAGCTGAAGTAGGCTCATCTAAGACAATAAATTTAGGATTTAAAGCTAGTGCCCTTGCAATAACCACTCTTTGCATTTGTCCTCCACTAAATTCGTGTGGATACTTTCCCATGTCATCCCCTTTTAATCCAACGTTTCTAAGAAGTTCGAAAACGATTTCTTCCTTTTCATTTTCCTCAATTAACTTAAAATTTAAGAGAGGTTCAGAAACGATATCTAAAACTGTCATTCTAGGATTTAACGAAGAAAAAGGATCTTGAAAGACGATTTGCATATATCTTCTGGTCTCTCTCTCCTCTTTTTTACTTAACTCGAAGATATTTTTCCCCTCAAACCAAACCTCTCCATAGGTTGGTTTAATTAACCCAATAATCACTCTACCTAAGGTTGTCTTCCCGCTTCCTGATTCGCCAACCACGCCTAAAGTTTCGCCTTTTTCGATGTGGAATGAAACGCCATCTACAGCCTTTGCAAATCCTGTTATCTTTAAGAGTAATCCCGATCTGATTGGAAAATACTTCTTTAGATCTTTTGCATAGATGAATTTCATATCATCAACGTAAATGAGAGTATTGACATTTATAGTGTTCGTGAAAATATATATAAACAAATATACAATAATCTAAGGAGGGAGTTCATAAAATGGAAATAGAATTCGATAGACCTTTTAAAGCAAGGTTGAGCCATTTTCTAGTATTGGCAACAAATGCCCTCATAATATTCGAAAAATCTTATGAAAACGTTACTGGGAGAAGGTGGGAACGAGACTACATCGGTGTAAAAAAGCCGGATTTTATAGAAAATGTTATCGATCACTTAGATGAACTGGATGACGAAGAAATAAAGAATATTCTTTCCGACATGCAGACCAGATTTACTCCATCATTTGTTGAAAAATTAAACGATATTTTGAAGGATGAACTTGGTTACTGGATAGATAAAAAAGGAGAATGGCATAAAGTAGACGAAGAATAGTGTTTACAGATAAAGATGGCAAGACACTTTATGATCTTCTTTTATTTCTATTTCTTCAGGAATTTCTTTTGAACATATAGAAAATGCTTTTGGGCACCTTGGATGAAATTTACATCCGCCTGGAGGATTTAACATATCTGGAACAGCGCCATCTATGACTTTTAACCATTTAGCACTTTTATGCAATTTTGGAATTGCCTCCATCAATGCTATCGTATATGGATGTTTGGCATTTTGGAATACTTCTCCAATACTTGAGAACTCTACTATGGTTCCAGCATACATAACCGCGATTTTATCACAAATCTCGGAGATTAAACCGAGATTATGAGATATTAAGAGGACAGAGGAATGAAAATCTTTTATGAGTTCTTTTAATAGTTCTAAAATTTGAGCCTGGATCGTGGCGTCTAAAGCTGTGGTAGGCTCGTCCGCAATCAATAACTCAGGATTGCATGATAATGCCATAGCAATCATACATCTCTGTCTCATTCCTCCACTCAGTTCGTGGGGGTACTGATTAACAATCTTCTCTGGGAATGGTATGTTCACTGTTTTCAGCATTTCTATAGCCTTATTTAAAGAATCTTTTTTATTAAGACCTTGATGAAGTTTGAAAACCTCAGAAATTTGATTTCCTATTGTATACACAGGATTCAATGAAGAAAGTGGATCTTGGAATATCATTGAAATATCTTTTCCCCTGATTCTTCTCATATCTTCTTCTTTCTTTTTTAGTAAGTCTTCTCCTTTGAAAATCACATTTCCTCCAGTAATTAGTCCGGGCTCAGGAACCAGCCTCATTATGGACAGGGCAGTGACGGTTTTTCCGCACCCTGTCTCTCCAACAATGCCAAAAACCTCTCCTTTCTCTACTATAAAGTTAACTCCGTCTACTGCCTTTACAATTCCCTCTTCTTTATAGAA
>CAYFZR010000057.1:0-6152 GCA_964347835.1 uncultured archaeon | reverse complement strand
AGACTTGTACCATCCGAAAGGAGCCCTCAAAACATTATATTCGAGATCTCTAAGCCCAGACTCCATTTTCTTCAATACGTCGGTTGCTACAGAAGGTTTGGCAAGGTCTGTACTAAGATGTGCATAGGGGTAAAGACAGATGTTATTTGAACCTACATCTCTTGCTACCTTAGATATCTCCGAGACAGAATTTTCTATGGCATATTCTCTGTCTTTTTCATCAATTGATTCTACTGCTATAAAACTAACTAAAACATCATCCAATTCACCTTTTTTTGAATCGGTTTCCTCGGCTACCTTCGTCTTTTCTCTAGCCTCGAAACGTATATAGTCTGAGTGTATAAGTAACATCTTCATGGATATCCCTCAAAGTAGATCTGTTATAATATTAAACTGTGGGGGTGGTGTAATGAAATTTGAGGTCAAGACAATTAAGGATTTCGAGTTGATTGATATAACTGATCAAGTAAAGAATATCGTAAAAGATAGCAATATAGAAAACGGAGTCGTCTTGATATTCACTAAACATGTGACAACGGGTTTAACGATAAATGAAAATGAGCCAAGGCTGATTCAAGACTTCTTAGAAACTTTCTCAAAACTGATTCCTAAGGGAGCGGGATACAAACACGATTTGATCGATAGAAACGCTCATTCTCATCTTCTTGCGTCTGTATTTGGTCAGAACGAGGTTATTCCTTTAGAAAACGGGGAATTGGTATTGGGAACTTGGCAGAGGGTCTTTTTAGTAGAATTAGATGGTCCCAGGATGAGAAAAGTGGTTGTTAAGGTGATTAGAGGTTAAATTCAGGTAAAAATTTTTATAATAATAGTTATTGACTATTTATTTGTACTGAAATTAAGTTGAAAATCAAAGACTTCTACTTGAAAAAGGCGTGGGGGGCTTTGACTTATAAAAATCCAAAATATACTATCTAAACACTATAAAAAAGAAGATTACAAGATTGAAAGCACTAATCAAAAAGTAAATAGATCATTTAACTCAATGAAGCATTATAAGAGGATGCTTAATATTCCATTTGTTAAGATGGTTAAAAAAGCTGAGGAAAGGGCGATTCGCTCCTTACTAGAGGGTAAATATCGACGTGCTCTGGATATAGGATGCGGATTCGGATATTATTTGAATTTGCTTGAAGAAAGGGCAGAGACTGTAGTTGGATGCGATATCTCACGACAGATAGAGCATTCTTCCGCGAATTTGACTCTCTGTAATGCGGTAAACTTGCCTTTTAAAAAGGATAGTTTTGATCTCGTATTGATGATTGGAGTACTTGATTTCTACAAGAATGCTGATGTCTTCTTAGATGAGGCAGTGAGAGTTTGTAATGGCACCTTAATAGTAACCTTTCCAATTAAAGGGTTGCTCTCGTTTCTATCAGGTTTATTCTGGAAGATCCATGGTTTAGAGATACATGGAAAGGAAAAAGTCGAGATCCAAGAACTCATTACCAAGTATTTGCATGAGAACTCTATTGAATCGGTTTCCAGTAAGACTTTTTTGGTTCGAGGAAAAGTCAAAGGAGTCAATTTTCAAATCTAAGCAGCGTGGCTCGCTATGGAACGTGGCTCGTTCCATGCAACGTGGCTCGTTGCATCCGCAATATTATCTAAAATTATTTTATTAACGGCACAAGAGAGTCCTTTTCTAATCTAAATTTTATATGGGGGATTAGAAAGGGGGTGATAAGGCAACGTGGCTCGTTGCATCCGCAATATTATCTAAGATTATTTTATGACTGATCCCAATGAGTCGTTTTCTACTCTATATGGGGGTGTAGAGAGGGGGTGATAAGGTAAGATAGCATAATTTCAGTTTAAGTTATGATATAAACCCCTTCTCTTACCATTCATTCAGTTTCTTTTGGTATTTTGCCTCTCTAATTTTTTTGGCAATAATCCAAGACTTTCTCACGAAATCAGGGTATTCATCGTTTTTTTCGATCCATCTTTTTAAAAAATTTATTGTTACAGGATCTGATGTATATCCGCTTCCAATATCTCCGTATCTTTCTTTGATTTTTTCTATCTCAGAGTCTCTGATTACTTTCGCAAATATGGAAGCAGCGGAAACGATGGGAAATTTTTCGTCTGCAAAGTGTTCGCAGATTATATTTAGATTTTCTATTTTGAATCTATCGCTCAAAGACTGATTTATATTTGACAGAAAGTTCTCAGGATTCCTATCGCAAGCATCAACTATGGCAATGCTCGGAGAGAGTTGATTGATTATATTGGCAAATTCCATCGCCTCTATCTTGTTTAATGTGGTTTCCTTCCTTCTTTCATCCAATTCCTGTGGGGAAATTTTTCTAACATGAAAATTTTCGACTATTTCCTCGAGAATATCTCTTAATTTCAATCTTCTCTTGGGAGAAACTTTTTTTGAATCTTTAAGTCCTATTTTAAGTCCTAATTCTTCCAATCTGGATATCTCTTCTCTCCTTACTGCAACTCCGCATATCACAAGAGGTCCCAGAACCGGTCCTCTTCCTGCCTCATCAATCCCCACGATCATTGTGATCTCCATCATCGTCTATACTATTATCATATTATTATCATTTATATTATCACAACTCTTCAATGGCTTTTTTAAGCATTTCTTTGATCTCTTCTTCGTCTTTCATAAAAATCGGCTCTTTGAATGCTGGTACTCCGTTTAATAAAACCTCATGAAGAGCCGGCTCTCCGGTTTCCCAGTAATCTTTTTCAATGATGTTTATATCGCCTAACTCAAGCGCCGCTCTCTTTACCTTGCCTGCGACAACGTTCGTATACCAGCACTGCCTGCTTGTGCCCAGAGTCAATTCATATGGTATCTTTTTTTCTTTTTTATATTCAATTTTGACGATCTTCTTCTCCACCTTGCCCCCATTTATCGGGTACCTTAGTAAGAAAAATTGAACCACGTCCTGTTTGAACTCTACTGCCTCTTGGAATCCATATTCGGTGTAAAAATCATATTGCATAACAGGAACATCTTTTATCGTTAAAACGTCCACAAACCTGCATTTTTTATCTTCTTTATCTTCAAAGAAAACATCGAAAAAATTGGTCTTAAACATCTCGTCCAATATCGCCTTTCTAACTGGAAGACCATAATCTTGGAGGTACCATGCGCAGTTTATCGTTACGGAATTTGCTTTTTCAGCGTATTTTTTCAAAGGATGATGGTCACTCGGTACGCACTCAACAAAACCGGCAGGTTTTCCTTTATCATAAGCAATCATTCCTGCGGTGCCAAATTTTTCTACCGTATCTTCCAACCATTTTTTTCTATTGTTTTTCCCCTCTACAAAATCAGGATTGTCTTCCATTCCGGGTAAATTACCGCATATGGACAAATGGTCTTCTATTCTATCTTTATTAATGCTCAAGATTTCCAGAGTCAATCATAACACCCCCAACTATCAAGAGAGTATGCCTTTTTGTACTTTGTGGTATTCGCAATCTTATTCGATTAATTCGACTAAAAAGCCTATACGCTGAATATTTCCCTTTCTGTGCTCGTTAGAAATTCGTATCCGTCCTTTTTAATCAAAATAGTATCTTCAAGTTTGACTGCTCCCCATTCTGGAATGATTGTGTTCAGTTCAATAGCAAGGGTCATGTTTTCCCTCAAAACCGTCTTATCATAAGGACTTATGTATGGAGGTTCACCTATCTCAAGACCTACACCATGTCCAACGAAATTTCCTTTATTTTCGCCGTATCCCATAAAAAAGTTGCCGTATTTACACTCATTTGCCTTTTTTAATGCAATCTCGTATATTTCACTGGATTTTAGCCCCCTATGAATGTTATCTAAGATCTCTTGCTGAATTACCTTCAATTCATCAAAAACTTCTGCTTGCTTCTTTTCAATTTTTCCTACAACATAAGTCCTGCCGTTGTCGGAATGGTATCCTCTATACACTCCGCCTATATCTATTACGATCAGGTCTCCTTTTTTAATGACTCTTTCAGAGGCACTTTGAGGGAAGGATTTACTCAATCCCACTCCTGTGACAACGTTAGCGTACCCGGTCATCTTATCCAAATTTTTTCCAGACGATATCAATCCATAGTGAAGATTTGCATCAAATCTTCTATTGAATATGATGCCTTCGTGTTTATTTCTTCTCATCCCGGCCTCAACTTCTGCTGCTAATTCTATTTCCGTCATTCCTTCTCTAATTACTTCCCTTGCTCTGGATTGTCCCTTGTCTGTAATTTCAGCAGATTTTTTTGCGTATTCGATCTCTTTATCATCCTTTATGAGCCTTTGTTCTAAAATAAAAGGAGAAATATCGACAAATTCAAAATTTGGGAAAATTTTTTTTATGCTCAGATAGAATTTTGCGGGAATTATATCTAACTCCAAACCCATGACTCCTTTTTTTATTCCATTCTCGTCTAATTTCTCTTTAATTAATTTAAAACTCTCGCCTTTAACTAAATTTTTTATGCGAGTCTCTTTTTCTACGAATTCGTATGCTCTTCGTACAAAAAGGACGGAATCGTCTTTCGTTATCAAGAGATTGCACGGACGGGCAGTTCCCGCATAATACAGTACGTCTCTAGAGTAGATCAGAATAGCAGCATCTATGTTGTTCTCTTCCATTTTTTTCCTCAAGATTTCGATTCTCACAAAAAGCCCTCACTCCAAAGCTTCTAATCGAAAAGCAACGTCTTGTTGCATCGCTAATTTATCATGAATATGGAATATAAATTTTTTCATCTACTCAAAGTTCACCCCGGATGTCTGCTAGAATGAATAAGAGGATGCTCGTTAATACTACAGTAAACCCATAAAGAAATGTAACTTTAGGATTAATGTATTGCCAGATAAATCCTGCAATCAAACTACTCGGAAACGTTGCTATTCCAATGACGGTGTGAAAGACTCCTAATGCAGTCCCTCTCAGTTCTTCAGGAGAAAGATCTACAACAAAGGCTCTTTGCTGACCGTCTATAAATGCGTAGGCAAGACCGTAAATGGCAAAAAAGATTACAAGAAGTGTCAAAGATTTTATAAAGGCAAAACCCAGGCATGTTATGGCGAACAAAGAATATCCAGCGATTATAATGTTTTTCCTACCAATTTTGTCGGATAAGATACCGGATGGTACGGAAAATATTGCGTAGAAGATGTTATACAGGACATAAAGAAGGACCGGCATGGAGACGGCAAATTTTCCTGTAAAAAAATCCTGAGCCCTAAGTATAAAGAACATGTAGGTGAAGTTGCCCAACGCAAATATGGTCGCTACAAGAATAAATAGCCAAAATGCTTTTGAAAATCCATTAAAAGTTATTTTTATAACCTCTTGCTTTTTTCTCTCTTCTCTAACAGAATATATTGGAAAGAGTGCTGTAAACGCAATCATGCCTGCAATCAAAAGAATGGACCTAAAATCTAATCTTAGGAAGTAAATTAAAATAAAAGCTGACATAGAACCCAAAATAGCGCCAGAAGTATCCATAGCCCTATGAATTCCGAATGCTTTCCCTCTTACTTCACTGCTTACAGAATCTGCTATTATTGCGTCTCTAGGTGCAGTTCTTAAACCCTTTCCGATTCTCTCCAATGGAATTAAGATCAAGACGTATTGCCATGTTCTGGAAAAAGGAAGGATTAATTTTGAAACTGATGATGTTGCGTAACCAGAGAAAACAAAAATCTTTCTTTTTCCGAGTTTATCTGACCAGTAACCAGAAAGCACCTTTAGTACACTTGCAATGCTATCTCCAAGTCCGCCTATTAAGCCTATTATTAGTCCAGTACCGCCTAAGGTAGTGATAAACATGGGTAAGATAGGTAAAATCATCTCACTGCTTGCATCGGTGAGAAAACTTACTATGCCAAGCAGGAAGATGTTTATATTAATTCCTTTGAAAATTTTCCCTCTCATGGTTATGATTCTCTCCTTTTGTTTAAAAGATTTCACAAATATGAAAGTCGAGCAAAGTTCCAAAATATACAACGAATCCTTATGATTCTTTGATAAAACATTTGAGTAATATCCCGAATATCTTTATAACTAAATTATAAAGGTATTTACCTGAAATTAAAATGAACAAATTTATATCAGTTATAATTGCTAAATAATAATTACGGTCTCAGATTCGAAAAAATCTAATTGGATGGGGAG
>CAYFZR010000056.1:0-6724 GCA_964347835.1 uncultured archaeon | reverse complement strand
TACATTTCCTAGGGTCAAAACAGGATTGAGAACAGTTATTTGGCAAACAGGAGTTGTTCCGTTATAATAATATGTTGTGTTATAGAATCTTACTGTATAGTTGTATAATCCTGGATTATTCTCTGTAACGCTAAAGTTAGCGTATCTATTAACATTTTTAGTATCTATTATACTAGATCCCTTTAGTAGATCTGCGCTTCCTACGAAATTCTCATTATATTCTCCCAAAGCGCTTGCATTGATATAGAAGGGTTGACTCTTTTGTTTCGTTCCGTTTGGCGTATTCACGCTCGCTAAAATATTTCTTTTCGTAACGGTTATGATAAAAGTATCTGTTACATTTGTAGCATTATTAGCATATCCAGTTGCAAGAATACCTTTTGACTGTGGACTCGGGAAGTTTAAAGTCATGTTATTCCATCTAGTCTCTCCCACCGTCATATTTAGAGGATTAAGATTTTGCAAACCATATCCGGTCCAGTTATATTCTATTCCAACACTTGTATCGTTGAATCCAGAAACAGAAATTGAATGGTTTAAAATGTAATTTCTTCCCCAGTCAAATTCTATATCATTTAAAGATCCGCCATCTGTGTCTGATAGAGTTAGAGTAGGTTCGATTTCTACGTAGGCATCGAATTCCCAGAATCTTCTATTTCTTTCCCCCTCAATTACACACGAAAAAATATCCTCATTATAAGTTTTCAGATTAATTTTAATATACCTGCCTGTTACAGCAGAAAAAGTGTATTGCTGCCATTCTAAGGTATTAGAAAAAGTATAAGATCCTACTGATGATCCCCAATTTGCAGGATCGGTTGTTATGTATATGGCGATAACTTCACATGGAGATCTATCTCTATCACCATCCGCATAGATCCTAATTCCACTGATCGAATAATTTTGTCCCATATCATAGGCAATCCAATGCTGACACGTCGTCTCATTATCATGCCTCCACTCCGTTCCAAAATTATCATCGATAGTATTTGTCGCAGGATCCCCGCCCTCTTCTCCACACTTATCATAAACAGAAGAGGGAGTATTCCACGTTGGATCTAAAAAAAACGATTGGCCCTGTGATAGATCGAAGTTTCCGAATAAAACGTCTAATTTCTTGCCTGATACATCCATATCTATAGTTATTTCACCGAGGTCTGGAACACTTCCAGTTGCATCAGCCATGTCCCCCCAGCCAAAGGCAAAAGCAAACCTTTTATCATTCTGCGAATTATAAAACTTTATTTCCTTGATTTTTTTATCCAAAATTTCTGTTTTTACATCAATCTTTTTAAGTTGAATATCATGGGCATCGCGATCATGTTTAATCTTCTCATACTTTACGTATTCTCCAGGAATCCCTCTATTTACCCATCTAAACCTGTAAACTCTATTTAGCCCAGCTGTGAAATCTAGAGCAATTTTTGGTATGCCCTTGCTATACTTAAAGGTAATTTTTAAGGTTGAGCCGTCCTCTAGATTGTATGTCTTTATAATTTCGCAATAATTTTGCTTTTCTACGGTTTCTAAGGAAACTGATGAATAATCAACTCTTCTCCAAACCTCTACGGGCTTAGAAGTATATAGATATTCTACGATATAACGAGAGTCTTTTACCAAGGTGGTACCAGATTTCGTAACCTCTGTATGATCCTCGTAGAAGTGAAAGTCTCCATAAAAGTTCTCTACAAAGATTTCTTTAGGATTTATTTGAGCAATCCTATAGATGTCTCCGTTTGGAAGGGTATTTGGAGGAGATGTCCATCCATAATTCTCTCTACGAGTAAAACTAGTCGAGGGGGGAGGGCATGTAGGGCAACCTTGAGCTTCTTTAGTTTTTAGAGTTGATTCTTTCGAAGACGTATAATAAAAATCTCCTAAGTAATAGCTACAATCTAGGTGAAAAGTAAAATTACCTTCTACATAAGGGGCTATAGCCGTGTAAGAAAATGTAACATTTGAGTTTGAATGCAAAACTTCAAGATGCCATGTTATCTTAGAAAATGTCTCATTGTAAACGCCTCCCTGAGTAATAGAAGCTTCATCTACTCCAAAAGAATTGTTGATTCTCTCCGTTAAAGTAATATTTCTTAAAGATTCGTTCTGCAGGTTTTGCAAAGATATTAGGACATCGAAGTGACTGTTTAATAAAACTTCAGATGGCATGCTTCTTTCTATGATCAAAGTTTCGGAGCTTGGTTTAGGTACCTCAACCCTTTCTTCAGGTATCTCTGCATGATACTGAATACCTGTAGCAGAAAGAATCGTGCATATTAGCGTGAATACAACGAATGCCTTTTTTAACCCTAACCCCGACCTTATCATCGAATCACCTCGTAGTCAATGGTAGCGGGACCAATGGTATAATTTCCTGATTTTATGGGAAGCAAGGTGTAAGAAAGAGCCGTATCTTTGTCTAAAGATGGAATATGCCAGATTATGCTGGTATTTGTATAAATAGCCTCAGGAAATGTGTTTTGGACTTCAAAACCTTCATTATCGAAAAACTCCTTTACAGTAAGATTATAGAGAGGTATATCGGGTTGAACTCCCAATTCTATCTTCAACTCTTTATCAAAATCAATCTTAGAGAGGATTTCACGAGTTAATTTTAAATGAGAGGCCAAGCTAAGCTCGATTATACCCTCTTGAACGCAGATTTCATCTTGATAGAGAATTGTAATTACTGGTTTTTCAACATAATCTTCAATGATATAGGTTTGTTTAACGCTTTGCTCGTTATAAAAATCGTATTTTAGATTATCAAAAGATGAAGTAATGCTCAAGGAATAATTCTCGGAAACCCCTCCTATCCTGGTAACGGTTACGTTGAAAGGGACCCCCGGATAAACAATCGATGGTCTTAAAATTGAAAGATCAGCGAAAAGGGGTGGAAGTGGATTTTGGATGGAAAATTTGTAATCATATTCCGTCTTATCTCCTTCGGGATCTAATACAGTCAACTTCAGATCGTAAAATACGTTTGGTTTAGGATAGAACTCGAGGCTGAATACGCCATCACCAGTGGTAACCGTATCGGAGTATACCCACCCCCCCGTATCATCCCATATGGTAGCATCAATAAGGTAGGTCTCAGAATCTCCTAATATGACTCCGCTGAACTTCATGAGGAGATCTTGAACGTCGCATCCCAAGTACAGTTTCTGGTTTTCGAACTTTGCCTTTGGTAGAAGAATGGAGTTTAGGATTAGGTTACTTTCAACCTTAATAGACTCATTATACAAAGGAATTAAAGTTTCGGAAGAAGTCTCGTTTTCTAGGGTCTCACTGGTTACATTCTCCAAGGTTGCGTCAGTAAGAGTCTCGGAAGAAGTTTGGTTTTTTAGAGTTTCATTTATCTCCAAGGTTTCGTTAGTAAGAGTCTCGGAAGAAGTTTGGGTTTTTAGAGTTTCATTTGTCTCCAAGGTTTCGTTGGCAAAAGTTTCGTTTCTTATCTTAACTGTCTCATCTGTTATCTCTAAGGTTTCGTTTAAAAAAGTCTCGTTAGCCAAAGATTCATTTGTGTTGGTCTCGGTAATATTTAAACTTAAAGTCTCGTTTGTAAGGGTTCTATTTATAAAACTTTCATTAGAAGAGGTCCCAAATATTTCATTACTTTCTAATTTCTTGTCTATTTCTGATAAAGCAGGTTTTATCTTCTCACTCCAAAAATTAGATATTTCGGAAGAAGTTTGGTTTTCTAGAGTTTCATTTATCTTCAAAGTTTCGTTTAAAAGAGTCTCGTTTAAAAAAGTTTGATTTTCCAGAGTATTATTTGTCTCCAAGGTTTCGTTGGCAAAAGTTTCGTTTATTAAAGTCTCATTAGTAGCATTCGTAGCATTCATAACATTCTCAGAGGTTTTATCAGAGGTTTCATTTACTAGAGTCTGGTTTTCTAAGGTCTGATTCATAGAAATAGTAGGATTAATGAAAACGATTAAAAAAATCACTAAGAAAGATAAGACTAACGTAATTGATACTCGGCTTCTCTTTTGTATATACATATATTATTGAGTAACTCTATTAGTATAAATCAAATATCTGAGCAAATTTGCTTTGAATGAGGATAAAATGCAATGATCCCTTTATTATATTTAGATAATGCATATTTGGAATGAACAGGACAAATACGTAAATCGGTAATCTCTTGAAGAATATAAATTCATGAAAAAATTTTCAGATTCTATTTTTTAATCTTTATTTGATTTCAAAATTCGGTCATTTTTCTTCGACCGAGCCTTTTTCAATAAATTCGTCTGAAAATTTGTTTAGATAATTTAAATATTTGTGGAACTCTTTCACGCGACGGTCAAATTCCTCTTTAGGTATCAAACCATTGGCGTATTTCTTTGAAAATTCTATGTAATCTTGCTCTATAAGATTCGCAAATTCGACGATCTTTTTCAAGGCCTCATCATGATCCCTTTTTTCCCCTTCAAAATAATCGATATAAGTTGAATAGTCTTTAGGCTTTGCTTGATAATCATGAGTTTTTTTAGTTTGTTCTTCAGCTTGATAGTCTCTAACGAAATTTTTTTCGATGTATTTACTTAAAGAAGATATATTTCTTTCCATTTCCCCCATACGATTAATAAATTCTTCCTTTGATATCAGTCCATTGCTATACTTTTTGGATAGTTCTTTATATTCGCTTTTTATAGAGTTAGTTGTTTTGAAGATATTTTCGATAATTCTTTTATCTTTCTTGGCATCTTGGATGGAAAGTACCCTACTAAAAGCCAAGATCCCAACGATCAATAGACCAAGGGCAGAAATTGAGTAAAAAGTTCTAGACTTTGTTCTTTTCAGTTCTTCTTCCGCCAGCAAAATTGTCTGGTAAGCATATTCCATCGATTTCTCTGCCTCTGCCTTCGCCATGAAATATTCTTTATTTGATAGAGCCTGGTTCGACCTCAATAGGTAAAATTGAGATAATCGACGAGTATCATAGATTTCTGTCAATTCAGGACGAATCCAGAGAAAGCCTGATTGATTCAACTCACGAATTTTTATTTCGGCCGACTTTAAACTTTCGTTGGCTCTTTTAAGATAGATCTGGGTAGAATTCAAGGCTTTTCTTTCCATATCCGATTTTATATGTTGTAGATTCGATTTGACAGAGTCTATCAGTAAAATAGCTGATGAAAGATATCCCTCCGCTTTGTCGAGCTCATATTCTACAATGGATGATTCGGCTGATTCAAGGGCTTTTTGAGCATCTTCTAAAAGTTTAACTTGAGAGGTTACATCTACCTTTTCTTTTTCTAAAATTGAAGAGATAGTATACAATTCATTTATTCGTTTCATCTCACTTGAAATTCTAGAATTTAATTCTTTTTTTCTTTCTTCTAACTCATACATCCTTTCCTTTTTTTTTCGCTGGGTCTCAATTTCCCTTAACTCTTCAAGTTTTTTCTCCTCACTGCTGTATTGAATCCATATATTAGTTTCATTGAACAAAGGAGTGATTTCGTAATAAAAGATGTGGCGTCTTCTCTCAGTGAATTTTCTTATAGGCTCTGGATGATACCCAGTATATAGGGCTCCCTCAGGCAATTTTACCAATAATTTAAGACTTTTTGTAGCTGCTCCTTCTGTTCCGAATGTAAGATTATGTTCATAGGTGAATCCTGCTAATTTTTTAATTTGCCCGCTCGTGTAAGATTTGATAACGTAATATGCTTTTTCTTCATAAGCAATCGGTCTTCTAAAATGGACGGTAATTTTTGTCAGATTATCTTTATGGATCTCGTATTCCAAAGAACCTTCAGAATCTGAAACAGAAAGATACCAAAAATCTTTTGCATTTATATAAATGGAGTCTTGGGTAGCGTACGATGCCTTTAATTTGTTCGTAAACGTTACCTCACACTCAATGTAAGTGGTTTTACTCTCCGAAAGATCGCTGGTCATCCTTACATCACGAATCCCTGAATAAGCGTAGACAAACGGAATAAGCAAGAATATAACCAGTATCGGAGCGATTCGCATCTTTTGTTCTCCTGTTAAGCCAACGCTTTTAAACCTTTATAATCTTTTTTTGCACCTCAATATTTAAGTACTTTTTATTTAAACCGACTCCGAGGCTGTAATCGTTTTATCATAAAGGCTTTGGAACATAGAGTGTCCGGAAATGTTCTCTAGAAAATTTCAATTTTATCGTCCAATTTCTTATCTGTACCTGCCATGATTATTTCAGGAGGTTTTTTTAAAAAATTCGAGAAGATAAGATACAATTAGACAGATTCACTCAAGTGTTCAAGTATGCAGTTATCCAATTTCAACCTTAATGTTCCAATGCGGGCCATATGATTTCGATGGTATAATGACATGGATAAGGATAGATTTTTTTCCAGCATATTTGGCACTTCACCCTAATCTTAACCGGAACCGGAAATTTCATTGTCCTCATCGCGATTTGGGGGGCAACTGCTTCAGGGTACTTTATAATTACTTCATCGTTTTCACAAATCAATCCGGCTCTGGCCAGAGTTTCAATCGGGTCCTTGGCAAAATCATCGAAGAGGACGGGATCTTTATGGAGGGACTCTTCAAAATCTTTAAATCTCTTTATCCTATGTTCAGTTAATAGATTGATAAACTCGTCTGCTTTTTCTGGATCTTTAAGCAATTTTTTCATTTTTTCTTTTGATTTTTCTACATTTAAAACTTCCTTTTCCATAACAAAACCCTATTATTATTTTATTTTTAATTATTTTATTGC
>CAYFZR010000055.1:0-6688 GCA_964347835.1 uncultured archaeon | reverse complement strand
CCATGAGTTGAGCCACATAAAAAATAGAGACGTCGCTGTTATGACGGTAGCAAGTTTCATGTCTATGGTTGCTTTCTACGTAATGCGAATGTCCATGTGGTACAGAATGGGCGGAAGAAGATCTAACCTGGCTATAATCTTTGCTGTCTCACTCATTGTTTGGATTGTAAGTTTTCTTTTCATTCGCTTACTCTCGAGGTATAGGGAGTTTGCCGCTGACAGAGGCTCCGCAGTTATAACGGGACATCCTTCCCATTTAGCCAGCGCTCTAATGAACATTAGCGGTATTATGCAGAGGATTCCAACTAGAGACCTTAGAGAGGTAGAAGGGATGAACCAATTCTTCATTGTTCCTGCTATATCAGGTTCTTCGATTATGCATTTATTTGCCACACACCCCCCCATCGAAGAGAGAATCACAGCATTGGAGAAGATTGAAAGAGAGATGGAATTCACATGAGATGGTTAGACGTCATAATGGGAAAGTCTAAACTAAAAAAACCTAAAATTGATCAACTTTTTGAGTTGCCCACCGCTTATATAACAATTCAGGCGAATCTAGGGTTAAAATCAAGTGGAAACGCAGGGATATGCTTTAAACCGGTAGAATCTTCAAGGTTTGATGAAACTAAAGAAGAAATCGAGGAACTGCTTTCGCTAAGCAAATCTATCAATTTCAAGATTGTGCAAGATAAATTCGATTATCTATGGGCTGTATTGAGCGATCTTGGGTTTGAGGATCTTGTTGCCACAATTCATATGATAAGTCAAACTGTGATTGATAAAGGATTCGAAGAGCAGTTGTTGTGTGCAATTTTTGAGTTTATCGACAAAAAAAAGGTTTACTGGATATACAACTACAAGAGAGGGAATTTTTATCCATTTGTGCCCTTTAAAAGTAGGAAAAGAGATACATCTTATGAATTCAGGTTGAAATCTGTTCTTGAGGGAGAACTGAATCTTGAAAAAGAAATAGAGAGGTGGTATCCCTTATGGGATATTCCCTTTTGGAGATAGACTAGTCGGGAATTATCCCCTCTCCTTTAAATATCTTTTTTGCCTCTTCGAAGGTCAGATCCTCTGGAGGAATGATCAATTCAGATTCTTTTATTATTTCAATGTCTAATTGCGAGCCTTTTTCTCTTACCGTTTGAATCATTTCTTTAAGGGCGTTTTTAAACTCATCCTCGTCATTATTCTCTATGAGTTCTACAATTCTATTATCTATGTGGTTTAATTGTTCAATGAGGGAGTCAGGAACATCGTACTGATTGTCGCCAATGATCCTAATTATCATTTTTTGCTTTCCTCCTTCAAGTGTTCTAGTTCTTTTTCTACCTCAGAGTCTATTTTAATTTTTTCTAACTCTTTTTCAATAGAGTCTTTATCCCCTAAAACATCTTCGAGTGCGCCTGTTTCTACTAACTCATCTAATGCGGCTGCTCTGGCTTTCATTTCTTCAGTTTTATTTTCAGCACGCTGAATCGCAATCGATACGTCTGTAAGCTCTTCGGATATACCGGTGGTTGCCTCGGTTATCTTAACCTGAGCCTCTGCAGCAGAGTACTGGGCTTTAATTGTTTCTTTCTTCGTTCTAAAAACTTCTATTTTAGTCGAAAGACGTTTTTCAGTGGCAATAAGTTTTTCTTGCTCCATATCCAAGGCTTTAATTTGTTCTTCTAGATTTTTTATTTGAATTGTTATTTCTTTCTTTCGCTGCAATGCAAGTCTTGCGAGGTCTTCTCTCCCGGCTTCTATCGACTCCTTGGCCTGAGCACTTAATTTCTCAACGTTTTTTTCTAATTTCGCTTTTTGTAACTCTAAACGCTTCTTAGAAGTTGTGACGTCGGCTATACCTCTTTTTACTTTTTTTAAAAGTTCTAATTGTCTTTCGTAGGAGTAATCCAAGGTTTCTCCAGGATCTTCAAACCTTTCAAGGAGTTTGCTTGCTTTTGCCTTAATTGCGGTCGTCAACCTACTTGCTAGTCCCATAATGAACCTCCGACCTTAATAACAATACATACATATTAATCTTTGCTAACACAAAAGTGCGCCGAATGATGTACCCATAAAATCGTGATATAATTTTGGGTCTCAAGGTTTCAGTCTTTAATCCAACCTCTGTCTTCGTGCCAAAGAAGTTTACCACACCTCTTACACATTTTTTGCATCCTTGGAGACGTAATCGTCTCCTCTTTATGACCTAAGATTTTGCAAAGGAACGACATGAGTTTAGATGAATTATTTATAAATATTAAATCCTATGGTAATTTGAATTTAGAGGTGATCCCTTGATAACCAAAGACATTTCTGAAGTAGAAGGAATAGTAGTAGGGAAGGGAATAAACAGGAGAGTCCTTGTATCGAGCGAGCATCTCATGCTCGTTCATTTCGAGTTAGAAGAAGGGGCCGAAATACCCATGCATGAACATCCGCATGAGCAAGCAGGTTTTTTGCTTAAAGGCAGAATAAAAGTTACTTCAGGAGAAAAGGAATATTTACTTGAAGAAGGACAAAGTTATTTGATTACTCCCAACAAAAAGCACGAAGTACTCGCCTTAGAATATTCACAGGTTTTAGACGTGTTTTTACCTCCCAGAAAAGATTTCCTCTAATCTTTCAATTTCGAACAAAAATAATATTATAGAATGGTGAATTTTTAAAACTGAACTTTTTTGAACGTTTAAAATTAATAAAGTCTCGTCCCGTTCTAGATTGGTGTTAAGTATCGTTCAGGGCAACAATCGATGGGGTGATAGAATGTCTTGGAAAAAAAAGATCTCTGTAATTATGGCGGCAATATTGCTTCTATCTTCCATAGGCCCATCTGCAGTAGCTGCACAGGAAAAAATTTGGTCAGGAGTGAACTCTGCTCAAATAATGCCTCCAAAGCCTCCAACAACGAGAATTATGTTTGGTCCAGGCTTTGCATACAACGACGATGAATTCCATATTTTCTGGCTGCGTGTAGTAAGCCTTTATAGAGTGAGACCTTTGGAAGGCGAGACCCCTACTGAGATAGACGATGAAGAAGCGTCAGATACAAACGGAGATTATGCGAGATTCCCCAGGTACAGAGCAAGTATTAGATTTGGAGAAACGAATTATCCCTTAAGAATAGGAGAAATTTCAAAAGATAACTTGGTTGCCGATGTTTTAACTCCAAGATACGGGATATCAGCCAATGAAGAAGATGTAGACAATGAGGTTTCCGCCCTGACAGAGGTAATTGGGCATTTGAAGGTAGAGAGTAAAGAATATGAGGGTTTCAAAATAGGCATAGGCAAGTTAACAATGGAAGAGGATGAATTTACCGTTCTTTTCTACGATATACGCAATTGGAATAGAATAATGACAAGGGCAAATATTCAACCAAATAAAATACAACCGAGTGAAGTGCAGCCCGAATCCGCAAAACCAAACACCAGTGGTAGACGCTGGTACCAAATCTGGAAGTAGAGGATTGAAGAAATCCCCTCCCCTTTATTTTTTTATTCCCAGAAGTGGGTAATAATACATTTTATACTGAAGTTATCCTATCTTATCGCCCCCTCTCTACACCCCCAAAGAAGGGGCATCGCCCCCTTTCTAATCCTCCATATAAAATTTATAGTAGAAAATTAGAGTAGAAACGCCTCATTTGGTACTGTTTATAAAATAATATTTGATAAAATTGCGGGTGCAGCAAGCCATGCTGCTTTTAAGTATAACACCTTGTCTCTAAGGCAAGAGAAAGTTCTTCTGCCCTTTTGAAAAGGTTATTCAAGAGAGGTATTGAAATAGAAAATATTGCTCTCAAGGAGAATCTACTGTAATCCATGCCTCTTGATGCCTGAGCATCCTTGATTTTTTCAAGTTCTTCGAAGAATATTGGAAGAAATCTCAAAGAAATTACCATCATCGTAGCAATTTTATGAGAGGATAAACCAACACGGTCAAAAGGCTTCAATAATGGTTCTATCCCCCTTATCATTTCTGTGGGAGGGGTCGTGAGCATTATTACTATGGACGCCATGAATAAGACGAAGAATCTCATTACCACAACAAAAGTCTCTGTAATCATTTTGGGATCTGGAATGATCTGAATAAAGAAAATGATTATAAAAAAAATTGAAATAGATTTTAAAGCCTTTAATACATCTCTCAGCGATACTTTAGCTAAATATATAAAGGAAAACGAAATCAAAGTCAAAAAAATTATCAAGTAAGGAGAATCGATCAAAAAAATAATTATGCTAAAGACTATCAAGAAGAATATCTTAGTTCTTGACTTTATCCTGTTTAAAAAAGAATCTGTGTGGTAGTACTCTCCGAGTATTATGTTCAATCTTTCCATAGTAACTCCTCTATGACTTGTTGAATCTCTTCGATATTTTTGTATTCTTCCAATCTGTTTGATAGTTTCATGATATGGGGTATTTCTATTCCAATGTTCTCAATTTTTTCTACATTTTGGCAAATATCCCTCGGACTTCCTTCTATAACTATTTGACCTTTGTGTAAGACATAAGTTCTCTTTGATTTTGCTATCTCCCTTATATCGTGAGTAATGAATATTATTCCATGTCCGGCTTTGTTTAGGTTTTTAATAACTTCAAGAACTTTTTTCTTTGAGAAATGATCTAAGAATGAGGTCGGATCGTCTAAAACAACGTATTTAGGTTTCATAGCAATTATGCTTGCAATTGCAAGGAGTTGCTTTTCTCCTAGAGATAACCTGTATGGATTAAGTCTTGAGAAATCCTCCATGGCTACTTGTTCCAAAGCATCTTTTACCCTTTCTTTCACTTCTTTTTCATCTAATCCAAGGTTTTGAGGGCCAAATGCTATCTCCTCCTCTACAGTAGAGCAAAAAAGTTGGTTATCTGGATTTTGAAAAACCAGTCCGACCCTCTTTCTGATTTTCCAGGGATCATCCTTCGTGTTTATATCGTCAACCCATATGTCCCCTTCTGTAGGAGTTAACAAGGCATTTAGATTCTTTGCAAGGGTTGACTTTCCTGAACCATTCGTTCCTAAAATCGTTATGAATTCTCCATCTTTCATCTCAATATCTATATTTTTCAAGGCTGTTACTTCATTAATTCCTGTTCTATAAATAAATGTGACATCCTTAACCGATATCATTTTCTTACCTCAATATCAATCCTCATTGATATGTAAGAAGCCGCGATTAACTTCAATAGATCGCCAATTAGAAAAGGTATCATTCCTATCAACATTGCCTTCTCCATGTTAATCTTCATGGAAAAAGATAGCCATGTTACTCCAAAAAAGTATATCGTGAAAGAGCCGATTGTCATGGCTATAATGTTATTCAAAAATGTTTTACCTCTTTTCTCGATAAATAGACCAACTAAGTATGCGCATGCGATAAATCCAATCAAGTAACCTCCGGTAGGGCCTATCAAATGGGCGATACCTGAAGTACCCTTCGCAAACGCAGGTATACCTACTAAACCAAGGAGAACATAAACCAACATGCTTAATGCTCCAAGATAAGAGCCCAAAACAGAGCCAGCTAGGAGGACAAAAAAAGTTTGAAGAGTTATAGGAACGGGACCTATGGGTATAGCAATATACGCTCCAATTACCGTAAGACAAGCAAATAAAGATGCATAGACCATGCCTCTAACTTCCATATTGTCAACCTTAAAATAGAAATGGGTTAACAATATTTAAATTTTTCATCGTGGACTGAATTAAAATGGATTAAATAAGAATTGAAAAAGTAAGGCATTTGACAATTTTTCGATACTTATATAAAATCCAAGATATTATTAGGATTCGTGATCAGATGAAAATGTCCAATACTGAAAGTATTACCGGATACAAGATTGTCAATACTCTTGGCGTAGTTTGGGGCACTTCCACTAGAGCAAGACACCTAGGAAAGGATATTGCCGCGGTAGTTAGGAATTTATTCGGAGGAGAGATAAAAGAGTATACAGAAATGCTGGATGAGACCAGACAGATGGCATTGGACAGAATGTTTGAAAAGGCAAGAGAACTGGAGGCAGATGCTGTTATAAATATAAGATTTTCAACCTCCATGATTATGAGTGGGGTAGCAGAGATTGTTGCATATGGAACGGCAGTTAAAATAGAGAAGGAATAAAATTGAGAGATATTATTCGATTTAAACCTGATTTAATTACCTATTGGTTAAACGGCATGTACATAGTAATACCTCTTGCAATTGTTTGGTTTGTCTATCGTTACATAAAAATTGAGGCTCTTAAATGGTTCTTAATTATAATCGTTGTATTTGTAGTGTTGCCAGTAATTTTTGGATATTTTCTCGAAGAAGTAAAGAAGAGTAGAGAGTAAAAATGCAGCGTTATGCAGCGTGGCTCGTTGTGCCCACCCATAGTTCATCCGGCCCTGACCGGAGAAGATCACGTTAATGCTATCCTGAGCTGCCATTTCTACCGCAGCATAAACTCCTTTTTTTCTAGTTCTTTGATCATATAGCTTATATCTTGGGGATTCCTATAACGTCATAGTTATTCGTTCCATTAATCTTCTCATTCCCTAAGTTTAAGTCGGTGATATGGGCAGTAATTTCTTTTTCCTCTAAAATAGCCGCGATATAAGCTAGACCTAGAGGTGGCACTTTAAACCCCAATTCCTGATATACCCCTGGAAAAGGGGAATTTATCAAATGAGCTCTCAATCTTACCCCCCA
>CAYFZR010000054.1:0-31329 GCA_964347835.1 uncultured archaeon | reverse complement strand
TTGTATTCGAGGATATCTACTCCAACTATGTCTGATTTCGTAATCTCAGTCGCTTTCAGAGATAAATCTACTATGTCATCAGAAAGAGGACAAGGCTTTCCTATTCCTCCAAGACTCAGGTTTGTACGCCAGTCGTTCTTTCCGTACCTGTACATAGCTGCTACGGCTTTATCACCAACAACAAAAACACGGATATCTCTATTATAATTCTTTGGAAAGTACTCCTGAAGTAAGACAGGAATGCCCTGAGAGTTAATCTTACCAAAATATTCCCCCAATTCGAGGTAAGAGTTGGCTAAGTATATGTCCTCACCTCTCTCACCGAAAAGAGGTTTTATGACAACAGGAAAACCTATATTTTCCGTTATTTCTTCTGCTTTTTTATATGAAACTGCAACAGAAGAAAAAGGTACTTTGATACCTTTATCCTTTAAAAGGGACAGACATTTTATCTTGTTAGCAGTATTCTCAAACGATTGTAATGAGTTTATTACCTTGATTCTCATATTCTCAAATGACTCTAATATCCATGTATAGAGTAAAAACTTCGAGAAGTTCTTTATATCACGAAAAAAGCCAGTTCTTACATATATTAGATCTGGAATATTTTTGAATCCTATATTTCCTTCAGAAGTTACTTTAATATCATCAGAACTAAAAAATTCTACTTTAACACCTCTTTTTTCTACTGAAGACGCTATCAATTTATTTGAATATCTATTTTTATCTCCAGCGATGAGAATAGACATATAGAAATATTATTAATCAGGTCCTCAAAAGTCTTTCCTCAGATTTATTGAAAAATCCTATCCTCTCCACTATATACAAACATTTTCTTACCCCTTAAAAAACAAATTAATGTAACACCAACTTCTCTCGCAACGTCTATGCTTGGATTTATAGGGGCAGTACGACTTCCAACAATAGGAATATTTGCATGAGCTATCTTTAAGATAATGCTAGCAGGAATTCGCCCACTGCATAAAAGAAAGGTATTTGAAAAATCACTTTTTTTAAGACTTGAAATCCCAATTACCTTGTCTATAACAGCATGTCTACTAATATCTTCTGCAATGGCAATTTCTTCACCATTTTTATCAAAAAGACCTGCAGCATGAGTTCCGTGTGTTAGTTTCCAAACCCTCGAGTCACTTTGTAATTTTTTCATGGCATCGAATAAGAGATCTGCTCTTATCTTTAACTCGGAATTCACAAAAATATTCTCATTCAACAATCTAACTATCCAACCCTGAACACATTCTTCCATCCTAATTATTTCCAAATTATTTTCATCAAAATCTGGTATTTTTACCTCTATTAAGTCATCCATTATTTCAATATCTTCGATATCATTTAATCCTTTTATAATACCCGATCCAATAAGATAGCCTATTGCGAGTTCTTTTAGCAAATTAGGAGATACAGAAAACACGCCTATCTTTTTACCGTTGGCAAATATTCTAATTTGCTCTTCATCTACCACAAAAGTATCATCTTTCGATGTGACTCCTGATAGATCTATTTTTTTAGCTCGAATCTTTTTATACATCCAATCTTATCCTCTTAAGCATTTGATATATATTTTAGAAGGGTCAAAAATTATAAAATTTAATCTTAATACACTATCCTATTATCCTCTCTTATTTTTCAAAATTGAGATTAAACAGGATTATACATACACATAGGATCTTCTTGTAGAAAATCTCCAGTATATGCATAGGCTCTGGCTCTACAACCCACACAAACATTTCTATACTTGCATAAACTACACTTGCCTTTTAGTTTTCCTTCTCTCAGTATTTTTAAGTCGGGCGATTCATTCCAAATCTCCACAAAACCTAAGTCTTTCACGTTCCCTAACTTTATGGGCATGTAGGGACAAGGATGTACATCGCCTTCAGGAAGGATACAGCAGTATGCGGTTCCAGCTAGACATCCCTTCGAAAGCCTTTCTAAATCTTCTCTTCTTAAATCTCTTTTCTCTTTCTCTGCCTTTACTTTTCTTAGACTTTTCTTTCCTTTTTGAAGCATTATTCTGAAGTATTGGGGTGCGCATGTGGTCTTAAGAAACATATCCGTATCTTCTTGTCTCTTATACAGGTAGGATAACAACGACTCATATTCCTCGGGGGAAATGTCTTTGTCCTTGATGGTTATTCCTCTCCCGGTGGGTACAAAAAAGAAAAGATGATAGGCATCTGCCCCTATATCTACAGCGAGATCGATTATGTCAGGTATTTCGTTGTAGTTGTATTTAGTTACAGTAGTGTGGATTTGAAAAGATAACCCAGCCTTTTTACATGCATCTGCTCCTTTTATGGCTTTTTCTAAGGCGCCTTCAACACCCCTGAACATGTCGTGAACATCAGGATTTGTGGAGTCTATGCTTATACCCACTCTTTTTGTCCCTGCATCGTAAAGCTTAGAGGCTACATCTTCATCTATCAATGTTCCGTTCGTTCCTAAAACGACTCTAAATCCTAAATCAGATCCATATCTAATTATATCATACAAATCAGGTCTCACAAGAGGTTCTCCACCACTCAAAATTAGAATTGGTTTTGAGAGTTCAGATATACCGTCCATAAGGGAGTAGGCCTCTTGAGTAGAGAGTTCGTTCTTGCCTTTAGTGCCCGCATCTCTATAACAGTGCCTACACCTTAGATTACAAGCCCTTGTTACGTTCCACGAGATTAGGCGCGGCTTCATCGAATACCCCAAACTTTTTTACGCTAAGTGCACCTAAAACTTATATAAAAACTTTTGAGGAGCACTAAATGGAAAGAGTATATATACTGGATGCGTCTGCCTTCTTCTCTGATTTACCGATCAATTTACTAATTGGAAAGAAGATAACCGTACCTTGGGTTGAAGAAGAATTGAAAGACGATAAGAGAAGGCTCAAACTTCAAATAACTAGCGATCTTGAAATCAGAAAACCAAACGAAAGGTTTATCCAAGAAGTAACTGAAATAAGTAAAGAGACCGGTGATATCAAATTCCTCTCCGAAACCGATATATGCATACTGGCATTGGCCCTAGAGATTAAGAGAGATAATCTCGATCCAATAATCATAACGGACGACAACTACATACAAAATCTATCAGCGGTACTCGGAATCGAATATAGAAAAGTTGCAAGAAAAGGGATAGAAGAGATATTCCACTGGGATAACGTATGTAAGGGATGCGGAAGAACTTATGATATCACCTACGATGAAATATGCGAGGTTTGTGGATCCATGGTAAGACAAAAGGTTAGGAAAGGGCACAAGGGGGTATAAATGTGAAAAGTCTTGAAGACCTTATAAATAAGGCAATGCAACTAAAAGAAGAAGGTCTAGCCACTGGAGAAATCGCAGACGATCTTAATGTTTCAAAAGAGACTGCGCTGTGGCTAATTACAAAAGGATCGAAAAAACAAGAGGCAATAGAGGCTCCTAGAGACGTATACATAGACTGGAGCACATTAGGAGGAAAATCTACCAGAATAAGATTCCTTGCCTTGGCAATGACAGACATGCTCATGGAATGCCTTGATGAAAATGAACTTCCCATACCTGACGTTGTTATAGGAATTGCAACGAGTGGAATTCCATTGGCGACTGTCATTGCAGAAGAATTGGATGCTACAGTAGCCATAGTGAGACCAAAAAAGCATATGTGGGATCCGGAGAAAAAAATTAAGAGAACAGGTTTCTTTAGCACCACTTTCTCCAACGTGAGTGGAAAGAACGTGGTTATAGTAGACGATATAATAACTTCCGGCTCCACTATAAAAGACACCATCGACCTACTAAAAGAGGCCGGTGCAGATTCTCTCGCCGCTATGGTGATAATCGATAAGAAAGGGATAGACAAGATCAATGGTGTACCAGTAAAATCTTTAATAAAGGTAAGAAGAGTTGAGGAAATACAAGAAGGGATTTAATTGAGAATTGGCATCCTAGGATGTGGTGCCATAGGAAGTTATGTAGCAAAAAAGTTGGCGAATAGGGCAAGTCTCTATCTTTTTGATAAAAGTTTTGAGAAATCAGCAAATCTAGCGAAAGAAATAGGGGCAAACGCAATAAAATTTGATGAACTAGTCAAAGAAGAATTAGATATAGTGATAGAGGCTGCCTCTCAACAAGCTGTCAGGGAACTGGCTCCAATTTTACTTCAGAGACATGACTTACTCATATGTAGTACAGGTGCTCTAATGGATTCCGATCTTTTTAATAGTCTTAAAAAAATATCTGATCAGGCCAATACAAAAATATTCATTCCTTCTGGCGCGATGGTTGGAATAGACGGATTGAATGCGATAAAAGAAAATGTTGAAAGTGTTTCGCTGATAACGAGAAAACCTGCCAAACATTTCGATACACAAATAGAAGGAATAATATTTGAAGGAAATGTAGAAGAAGCCGTAAAAAGATTTCCTGAGGAGATAAACATAGCCGCAACGATAAGTTTAGCGTTAAATAAAAAAATTTCAGTCAAAATCATCGCGGATTCAAATATTGATAAAAATATCCATTCTCTAACAGCAAAAGGAAAGTTTGGTGAGATAGAAGTAAGAGTCGAGTCCATTCCCCTGAAAGATAATCCAAAGTCAAGTGAATTAGCTCCTCTATCTGTGATCGCCACCATAGAAAAGATATTCTCAGAGGTGAAGATCGGCACATGATCAAGGAGATAGAAAGACTAAAAAGAAAAGAAAATGCCGTTATTCTAGCTCACAACTATCAAAGACCGGAGATACAAGAAATAGCAGATTTTATCGGAGATTCCCTCGAACTCTGCATAAAGGCAAGTGAAACGGATTACGAAATTATTGTATTTTGTGGGGTTGACTTCATGGCAGAAACCGCCAGCATTTTAAATCCTGAAAAATTGGTATTAATTCCAGATAAAAATGCAAGATGTCCGATGGCTGCTATGCTTCCAAGGGAAGAAATCTTAAGAGCAAAAAATGAGCATCCGGATAAAAAAGTAGTTCTCTACATTAATACCCTGGCAGAGGCAAAGGCAGAGGCAGATATCATATGTACATCTTCTAACTGTATAGAAGTAATTAACTCTTTAAACGGTGGTATTCTATTTGGTCCGGATAAAAACCTTGCATATTATGTAAAATTACAAACAAATCAAGAAATAATACCTATTCCAAAAAATGGATACTGTTATGTCCATAAGATGTTCTCTCCCTTCGATGTATTGAAATTTAGAGAAAATTATCCACAAGCCGAGATTTTAGCCCATCCTGAGTGCGATCTTGAGGTACAACAGTTATCAGATTTTATTTACAGTACAGGAAAGATGGTTAAACATGTTAAAAACTCAAATAAAGATTATTTTGTTATTGCCACGGAGGTAGGACTTGTAGATAGGCTTAGAAGAGAATGTCCAGACAAAAAAATCTATCCTTGCTTATCTAAGGCTATATGTAAGACTATGAAACTACATAACCTAGAGAAGGTGTATAGAGTCCTTAAAAACAAGGAAAACATAGTTAATGTGGATGAAGATATAAAAGAGAAGGCGAAAAAGGCTATAGATAAGATGTTGAATTTAAGGTGATTTAGAGAGGATGTTGAATTTAAAATGATTCCTAAGCCCATATTGAGGAAGAAAATTATTGATTTTTTGGAGGAAGATTCCCCCTTTTACGATTTAACTTCAGAATTGGTTGAAAATAGAGAGATTGAGGCCGAGATATGGTGTAACGAGCCATGTTTGCTGAGTGGAGTCGATGAGGCTACAGTTGTATTTGAAGTCTTAGAGTGCGAGAGCATTAAGTTAAAAGAAGAGGGGGATATGGTAAGTAAGGAACCTATACTTTCAATTAAAGGAAATTCTAGATCTATACTGCTGGGAGAGCGTTTAGCATTAAATATACTAGGAAGAATGAGTGGAATAGCAACAGTCACAAAAAAGGCGGTGAACATAGCAAAGAGAGTAAATCCTAACTTAAAAATCGCATGTACTAGAAAGACTACTCCTGGTTTTAGGTTATTCGAGAAAAAAGCGGTATTAACAGGTGGAGGAGATCCACACCGTCTATCTCTGAGCGATATGATTCTTTTGAAAGATAACCATCTTCCCATTTTGAGAGACGATTATAAAGATAAAATAAGTTTTACCAAGAAGGTAGATGTGGAGGTAAAAAGTCTTGCTGAGGCTTTACGTTTTAAAAATGCAGATATAATAATGCTCGATAATATGGGTGTAAATGAGATAAAAGACGTAATAGAAAATTTCGAACTCTTAGGAATAAGAGATAATGTTCTCTTCGAAGCTTCTGGAAATATAACCCTTGATAACCTAGAAGAATATGCAAAAACCGGCGTGAATATAATCTCAATGGGTCTCTTGACCCATTCTGTAGTGACAATAGATTTTAGTTTGAGAATCAAAGGCGTTTCATCTTAATCCAGTTATTCACTTTTTTATACGTTCAACCAGTTCTTCAAGTCCTTCTTCTGCTCCTCCAGTTATTAATATGGCCCTACTCTTTATCATTGCTTTTTACAGTTTGTATTTGTAAATCCAGACGTAATCATTTTCGAAAACAAGTTCAAAATGATTTAAATTTTCACCTTTGAAGAAAGGTAACATCTGTACAAGTAAAAAATCTTGGGCCCAAGGACCAAACATCCATCTACCTTGATCGTAGCCGATATAGGGGTCTACTTGGGCGATATGAGATATAGCCCAAGACTTTCTAAACTCTTCGACACTTACAAGGACATATACCGGTCTACCTTCAGGATTATATTTGGCAATAACATCCATTGCAAATGGTTCAGGACTGCTAAACATCTTTGCTACGTCTTGATTCACGTTCGTATGGATGTTAGCACCATCCAGTATTGTATATCTCTCAGCAAAATGTTGTATCCAGTATCCGTAGTCCCACCAAGATATTACGATAGAATCCTCAGGTGTATTCTCTTTTAGCCATAGCAACGATCCTAACCATTTCTGATTGATTTCACCCGAGAAACCACCCGCTATTTCTGTACCATCGCTTATAACAGTCACTGCACAAACAAAAATGATGAAAAATATTAACAATCTTATTGATTTTAGGGTATCGTATCTTGATTTAAGCCTCTCCTTTTTGACACCTTTCTTCATAGAATTCAATTCTACTTCCATCAAGCTTTTTACATCATTTACGTTTGATAGCCCTCTTGAAAATAAATAGGCTGTTGTAACACATACTACCGGGGCTAGGGTGTACCCTAATCTTATTTCAGACTGATAAGATAGCGTAGCGACCAACGTCCAGATAACGATGAATAGGACTTCATGTTTAAATCTTTTAAATAAATCTAAAAAGGCTATAAGTAGACCTATTGGGTAGAATATAAGTAGAAACCCTATATGGTTCCACCAGTCTCCACTCGTTATTTGATCTCTTAATGCACCTGATACGTACGTTCTTAAGATGACAGGGCTTTGTGATTCAGCAACGGTTTCCCTTACTAAGCCTTTTGAACCATAGAATATTTTGCTTACCAATGCCTTAGAAAAACCCATCAATATTTTTGGGCTATTGGGAACCAATATAAAGCCTATTACAACCAATACTAAGCCTATACTTACCACAGACAGAAGAGCATTTTTTTCTGATATACTCTCATTTAACCGATAGTATAGCAGAGCCAAAACACTCATGAGTGCCATTATCAGGGGCAAAGCTATCTCTGGTTGTAAAGTTTCAGAAACGCTCCAGACATCAAAAAACGCCACAGGTATAAACATGGTGAGTATTGCCGTGATTGAGTAACTCACTAACAATTCTTTGGACAATTTTTTCGCAAGAAATGAGGACAAAACCAAAAGAGATAGGGAAATATAAATTATCCTAAATCCGCCCCAGGTTAATGCCATAAATGCGAGTGTAATTCCTGAAAGGGAAGAAAATAGATAAATATTTCTCTCTTTCGATTTAATTGCTCTAAAGAAAAAATATAGAGAAAGTATACCAAGAAAACCTGCTACAGCCTCCTTGTCACAAAAACCCTCGTGAATTCGTGAGATATCCGCAGGAATAAATGCCATAAGTAAGGAGGCTATGATTCCTGCCTTTTTATCTAAGAGTTCCGAGACTAAAAGATAAATTGCTATGACAGAAATTGCCCCACTAACCGCTGGAAATATTATCATATATCTCATTAGAGAAATATCCACGCCTAAAGAAGTGATTAGTTTATAACTAAATACTATGGTGTAAGCAAGAAAAGGTAAATAAGTATTAGGTACATCTCTCCCATTGGGATAGTAAGAGAAGAGATCTCGCTCAGGAAATGAACCATGCTCGAGGTAGTGTGAAACCATTCTGTAATGGTAGTATGGATCCATTCCAGAAAGATAGTCCCCCGGATTGGCAAGCATCCTCGCCCAAACTGCCAGAATAAATAGTACAAAGAGGATTATATAAGGGAAGAACCTCTCATACTTCATCAAGGTTGAAAAGTCGACCTCTTCCAATCCCATAACACCTCCTGTTAAGGATAAATCTCAACATTCATAAATTTATCTGGTGGTCTCGTGCGTGTCTTGGTCACTGGGGTAGGTGGCGCAGCCGGAGTAGGTGCAGTAAAATCTCTTTTAAAAACAGATGTTGATGTCTACGGATGTGATGCAGATCCTTTAGCCCCTGGTTTGTATATCCAAGCGCTAAAAAAAGGATTTCTAGTGCCTTACGCGAGAGACCCTCTCTTTTTAGAGGAACTTAACAAAATAATCGATGATTATGATATCGATGTAATCATACCAACGGTAGATGAGGAAATAATTCGCCTTTCAGAATTTAAAATAAATAGAGATAAAATAAATAAAAGATGTCTTCTCCCCGATATAGATTCCTTATTTAATACAATAGACAAATACAAGACTTTCAAGGTCTGTAAAGACATTTTACGTCCTGCTAGCATTAAAATAGAAGATTTAGAAGAAGTAAAAAGATTTGCTAGAGAAAAGGGATTTCCTTTGGTAGTGAAA
Source organism: uncultured archaeon (assembly GCA_964347835.1). GTDB lineage: Archaea > CAYFZR01 > CAYFZR01 > CAYFZR01 > CAYFZR01 > CAYFZR01. The sequence continues at coordinate 22,332 of CAYFZR010000054.1, read as the reverse complement.
CCTCACACCGGAAGAGGCTCGAGGGGTATAGTTTACGTACAAAACGAAAAAGAGCTTTTAGGACAAATTGAAACGAGAAAAGACGTTTTTATCCAAGAATACATACCAGAAGGCCCTGTATATACATTTGGAGCCTTGTATGACTCTAAAGGAAAAAATGCTTGTAACATCGTATTAAAAAAGTTAAGAGAAAAACCAGAAACCGGCGGAGTTGCGTGGGCTGGAGAAGTCGTCAATGAGAAAGAAGTACGGATTTTAGGGAAGAAGGTTGTCGAGAACATAGGTGGATGGAGTGGAGCAATTTCTGTAGAGTTTAAATTGGATGGAAGAGACAAAAATTATAAATTGATGGAGGTCAACCCAAGATTGTTCGGATATAACTATCTAGCTACCGAGGCAGGAATTAACCTTGCATGGTACTTAGTTCTCCTTTCGTTAGGCAAGAGATTACCTCCGATTCCGAAACCGAAAGAGGGATTAATATTTATAAGATGCTGGACAGACAAAGTGTTCCAGCCTTCTCAACTGTATGGAGGTATATGATATGGATGTTTTGTTGAAAGAAAAGCTCGAGGAACTTTGTGCGAAGGACATTATGATTGTAAATCCGATGACCATAAAACCAGAAGACAAAGTAGCCTTTGCATATCTAAAAACACTTAGAATGGGTATAGGTGGATTACCAGTCATAGATGAAAACAGAACCATAGTTGGCATGGTGACTCAGAGAGATATTCTCTTGCTAGGGGGTGTACAGATCTTTTACCTAACGGTAGAAGACGTCATGGCAACCCCTGCCATAACAGTAGATATAAACGCTTCCCTAAAAGAGATTGCCGAACTGATGGTAGAAAAGAATATTGAGCGGGTTCCCGTAATAGAGGATGGAAAAATAGCGGGTCTAGTAACTCAAAGAGAGATTATGAAGGTCTTATCTAGGGTTCTATGAGTTTAGATCTTTATATCCAATTCTTCGATCTATCCCTCAGTTCTTGTCTTTTACCCCTATTCCAACTATCTAATCGTTTATAGTAACCAGTTATCCTGCTGTAGTGGTCTAAGACATTTCCGGTAGATCCGCACTCAGGACATCTCTCTAATAGACCTCCATTAATACTTTGACAATGATTACAAAACGTTAGATCTCTCGTATACGCGAAGAAGCCCAATTCAGAGTTTTTGCATATCTTCTCTGTCAGGTTCATCAACGAGTCCACGTTGGGTTTTTCCCCCAAAAAAACATGGAAAATGTGACCACCATTTGATAATGGATGGAAAGGTTCTTCTAACTTTATTTTCTCGTTTAAAGAAGTATCTGCGTTTACACTTATATGAGATGAGTTTGAGTAATAAGGCGCATCTATTGTTCCTCTATATATTGCTTCTTCCCCAAATTCTCTTAAATCTAACATAGCTAGCCTATAAGTAATATATTCAGCAGGAGTTTGACTAATTGACCATCTATGACCAGATCTATCTTCAAACTCGGGCGCTATAACACTAGCCAAGTATTTAATAAATTCTAACCCTAATTTCCAAGTGTCCTTTTCTTCGTGCAAAGCGTGCTCGGTATGAGCAATGAGCATTTCATTTAATCCTGTAAATCCAATAGTGTGTGTAGTATCTTCTAGGCGATAGTAATTCTCTCCGTTCCATTCTTGAGACAGAAAAGGCAGCACCTTATCTTGGTATAGTCTTTTCTCAATTATTTTGTGCTTTATATTGCTCAAAGCCTCAAATATCATCTCACACCTATCCCAGAGCAATTCGTAAAGTCTCTCATCATCCCCTATTGCCTCATATCCAAGCCTTGGTAGGTTTATAGTTACCTGATGAAGATTCCCCGTCCTTGTTGTATCAATCTCCCAGTCGCCCTTCCATGACTCGCCTAATCTCGATCTGCACGCCATATAATTTGCCTGCTTAGGTTGCCAATCTGGGCATAGGCTCGCTATGTATGGTGTACCAAACTTTGCAATCAATTGATGAATCTTTAGAAGAATTTCTTCGTTTTCATCCCTGAAAGAATCTTTTCTGATCTTAAATACCATATTTGGAAATAAATGAGGTTTTCCTGTATAGTCTCCTTCAAGTAATACATCAATAAGAGATTTCAAGAAAAGTCTCGCCTCATCTTCATAGTCTCCGTAGCTATCGCCTGAGACTCCACCAGGTAAAATTGCGGGTACGTTTTCTAAGAACCTCGGAACATTAAGTTCTAAATCTAAGTTGGAAAATATGACCTCTCCTCCTCTTGCAACGTGTTGTTGATTCATTTCATAGATAAACATCTGTGCAGCTTGTTTTATCTTCTCGTAATTTAGTCCCCTGACAAAAGGAGCAAAAAATATATTGAAGAAATCGAATGCCTGTCCTCCAGCCATCTGAGTTTGACCACTCGCAAGTACTTTTGCAGCATGTAAAATCGCGGTTTCAATATGTTTTGGAGGAGAAGAGACGCTTGCGTAAGCTCCACTCCCATCAACCCTTAATCCGAACCTAAGGAACCACCTAAGATCATGTTGCATAGAATTTGGTCTAATGGCCCAGTAGTTTAGGTTGTGGATATGAATTAATCCTCTCATATGGGCATCTGCAATGTCTCTCGGTAATATCTTTAGGAGGCAGTACTGCTCGAATACAGAATCTCCTGCTAACTTATGTATGGTTTCGGCATTATATTGTAGATTTGCATTCTCATTAGATCCTAACTCTATCAATTTGGTGACGTCGTATACTGGCAATCCCAATCTCGTATAATCTGCTCTCTCTTTTTCAAGACCATATTCTAACAATTTTGCATTAACAACCTCTCTAATCAATGGAGCACTTAAAAATTCTAATTTTAATCTTCTCAATTCTTCTTCAACTTCTTTGGCAATATTTTCAGCCATATCTTGAGACATGCCTGTCTCGGAGATCAAAGATAGAACAATTTTTCTACGGTCAAATCCCTCAATTATATTTCTCGTGGTTCTTACTCTCATTTTGTGGTATCTCTCATATCTTCTAGCCGCTTCGGGATCTCTTTTGTAAAGTAACTCTGTAGTCATGCTTCTTATCTCTCTAGTGCTTATTCCATCGTATATTCTCCCTGAAATATCTAAAGCAACTTCTGCAGCAGTCCAAAAAGGTATTCCAGATTCAATACATTCGTCAGTAATCCTATTGGGATCAAATCTCTCTACTTTCCCGTCCGAGCATATTACACGAATGATTTTGCCTTCCACAAAAATCACCTTATTAGATTAGATTTTTTAACTATTTATAATTTTTGATTTCGCTTTTTGTTCAGAATTTGTTCATTTTCGTAATTGAAAGTTAAGATTTTTAACAATTTTGTTAATTACCTTAAGAAAATCTTATATACATCATCTACCTTTCAATTAATGAGTCAGGGGTTGAACTAAATGGATGAAGTGGACAAAAAGATTGTCGAAATCCTGCGATACGATTCGAGAACAACCTTTAGTCAAATTGCAAGAGACCTTGGAATATCAGATGTCGCGGTATATAAAAGAGTGAAAAAACTTCAAGACGAAGGTATAATAAAGCGATTTACCTTAGTATTAGATCCTAAGGCAATAGGGAGAGAAGTGATCGCTTACGTCTTCATGAAAACTCATGCAAATCATGCAATATCCGTTGCAGAACGCCTAAGAGAAGAAGAATGGGTATCAGAGATCTGCACCCTAGTAGGTGAATACGATATAATCGCTAAAGTCGAAACAAACACCATCCAATCACTCAGGGAATTCGTGGAGCGGAGACTAAGAAATATGGAAGGGGTAGTAGATCTAAGAACATCCATTGTATTCACCGTATTCAAAGAGAATATATAGTTCAAACCGAATATTTTATAAGAGGAAAAAGAAAAATATATCACTCCCAAAAGGTTCAGGAAGATGGACATGGTCCCTCAAATGACAGAAATCTACTACCTTAGAGAACACGCAATAAAGATGTATTCTGCCATGTTTGAATTGAATAAAATAATTTCTTCCCTCCAGGAGGCAGACGAAGAAAAGATTAAAGAAATAATACCCCAAGTAGCAAGACTAGAATCCGAGGCAGACGAAATAAAACACCATATACTTGAAAAAGAGTTGTTAAATCTCTCCACAACGGACAGATTCATTACTCTCGTAGAAACGCAAGATGAAATAGTGGATGAGATAGAGGAAATAGGAAAATTGCTGGATATAAAAGGGTGTAGAAACGTTCAGGTAGATATTTTAGATAAACTTAAAGAACTCAGTAGTTTTACTCTAGATTCAACCAATTTTTTAGTTGAACTTTTCGAATCTTTCCGCGGAGAGAGCGATGCAAATATAGAAGAAACATTTAAAAAACTAGACGAATATACAAACCAATTCTCCAAGGAAGAAGTTAGTGCATTAAAGACCATATTTGAGGATAATGATGAACTGAATGCATTTCATCTCAGCAAAATCGTAAACAGTTTTAGAAAGATTAATACCTATATTAAAGAGACCGCAGAGACTTTTAAAAATATGTACATGATTTAAAACGGGAAGAAAAATGGAAAAGACAAAAAAATTGAGAGACCTACCAGACGACGAATTAGAATATTTGATAAGAAAAAAAATGAAAAAGAAGATAAAATACATAGACGAAATTGAAAGTGAAGACCACAATACAGGCAGAATCAGCAAATTAAAGGTAAGACCAAAAAGTAAAAAGAGAAAATAAACCACTATTCTGATTGACGGAAGGGGGGATTTGATGGATTTCTCTCAAGATAGAATTACTACGTTACATGACCTTTGCATCGACAAAGAGTTTCTGATGAAATACATTGAGGATGTATCTGTAGAAAGACCCGTAGCATTGGTTCTTCCACTTTTGTATGAAGAATTATCCAGCGACGCTCTCAAGAAAATCATCGAGTGCATAAACAAATTAGAATACTTTAATGAAATAGTTATCCCTATTGCAGCTAGGAATAAAGAAGAGTACCAAGACTCAATAAAATATTTCTCGGTTTTGAACCACAAGAGTTTGGTAATTTGGTGTAGCGGCCCAAGCGTAACCAATGCCTTGAAAGAATTAAAAGAAGAAGGAATCGATCTTACATTTTTTTATGGTAAGGGCATGGATGTCTGGATTGCAATGGGGATTGGAAGTCTGGATAACTATGCAATGGTACTCCACGACGGGGACATATTGACCTACGACGAAATTTTACCTTCTAAGTTATTATTTCCTATAATTGAGCGAGAACTAGATTTTTACTTCAACAAAGGATACTATGCAAGAATGAATCTAGATGCGCGCATGATGTATGGTCGCGTATACCGTCTTTTCGTAAAACCCTTGCTTAACAGTTTTCTGGATGTTGTTGGCCACGATTCTAGATTTCTTCAGTATATGTGTTCCTTTAGATATCCACTGTCCGGAGAATTCGCACTTACGAGTGACTTAGCCCTTAATTTGAGAATACCTGCAGATTGGGGCCTTGAAATGGGTATTTTGGCTGAAGTTTATAGAAACACTGCGATAAAAAGAGTATCCCAAACCGATCTTGGGATATATGACCACAAACATAGAGAAATCGGCAAAGATAGGACAGAAGGTCTCCAAAAGATGGCGACCGATATCTTACTTACACTTTTGCGTAATCTAACAGAAATAAAAGGCTTAGAAGTCTCAAAAGACTTTTTAACCAGCCTAGGTGTATTGTATAGGCGCCATGCTCAAGATTTGATCAGACAGTATAATGCAGATTCACTCTTTAACAAAATTTCGTATAACAGACATTTAGAGGAGACTACAGTGGACCTATTCGCAAAAATAATAGTGACATCGGGAGCAGAGTACTTGAACGAGCCAACAGGGACACAAATTCCGGATTGGTTAAGGGTAATGTCCGCAATACCTAGGATAAGGGAAAATCTAAAGGAAAATATCATAGAGGAAATGAAAAAATTTTCAAGTAAGTGAATTCGAGAGCGAAAATTGGATAAACACCATTGACAAAAAGATGTTAGTCACAGTAGAAAGTGGTGGAAGATGTCTGTTGTAATAACCGTGGACCTAGAACAAGATTTGCCACCTTACGGCAATAGTTACAAGGGCGTTGAGGAGGGGTTACCTAAATTATTAAGTATGGTAACAAAATACGATGTAAATCCAACTTTTTTCGTAACATCCGATGTAGCAGAGAGATTTCCTGATGAAGTAGAAAATCTAGTTGAACATGGATTTGAGATTGGTTGCCATAGTTTTGACCATAACAAAATTACCAATTCAAACGAAATTGAGGAAGCAACTCGTATATTGAAGGGTTTTTGTAAAGTAATCGGATACAGGGCGCCATATTTGCATCTAAACAACAATACATACGAATATCTACAGAAATTAAACTACTTATATAGTTCTTCTAGTATAGGAAACTGCATAAATGAAGTAAATGGGATTATAGAGGTGCCAATAACCCCTACCAACTTATTTGGTTTAGAAAGGCCTGCTTGCACCTCAACATTGAGGATTGGTGGAAAAAAAGTTGTCCAAAGGATATTAGAAAGAAAAAATGTAGTTTTTTATACCCATCCGTGGGAATATGTTAAATTAAATCATGTAAGACCCAGATTTTTAGGCTTTAGATGTGGTGCTTGGATTCAAAATACATTTGAGGATTTTTTGAAAACCGCGAAAGAAAGAGATGACTTTAGGAATCTCTCCGATTTAGCAAGGGACAATTCTAAAAGAAATCTAGGATAGACCTTTGTTTTTTTATGTATTCCAATATTTGGCTCTGACTTTTCCATTTTTCCATAGGTATTTTTAGTCTTGAAGAGATGTAGTTCAAAGCACTGTCTAAATCTTCAAACAGCACGGGCTCTTTTTTCATGGCATTTCTCACATTTTCCCTTATTTGCCACACTCCTAATGGAATGTAGTACCCTTTGTGAACTTCCCTAAATATTATCACACCGGCTTGTCTTCTTTCTCTCATGAGATGCTCACAAACTGCTAGTCTACCTGCATAGTATGCGCCCGTAACATTGCTTGCATAATCGAATCTTCCTTTATAGAACTCGTGATCTGAAACGATAGTCGTACTACCACAAGCCCATATGCTCTCTGGAGACCATGCTTCCAGTTGTTCGAAACACCATGCGGTAGGTATCAGTAAAATAAAAAAACGATTATCCAGATAGTCCGAATAAAAGACTTGATAATCTTCTATTGTAGGATAATCTTTTATAGTGCTCATCAAATTTTTTGAAACAATGTCGTCTACGGCAGTTATTGCCCATCTAGTAGGAACAAGTCTTCTTTTGCTTTCTTTACCGAGGAGACCTACCGAAAATACCCTAACAAGATGAGACAAGGGAATATCGTGATCGTAAAGTTTTACCAATGCGCTATCTGCTTTTAGATCAGCATCAGATGCAATATTTTCTATATATCGCGGTACTTTTGGATTTTCTGTAACTTTTATGGATATTAGAGGCGCCGAGGGGCCCATGGGTTGTTCAAAGTCAGAGAAACTCATCTTAAATCTGGGTTCTTTTGCCAGTTTTATCTCTGTATCTACCGGCTTTGATGCGAGTACAATTTCTTGAACGGCATCAAATATTTTCGATGGGCTCTTTATATCGATCTGAGTTCGAGTTCTCAACAACTGTGATCTGAAGTCTATTATATCTTGTATAGGCAATCCAAACCATCTTTCTGACATATCAAGCATGCTTGTATCACCCAAAAAGGGAGGCACCATCGGTCCCGCGTACACCTTTGGATATCCTCTGTATCCTACAAAGGCAGAAGGCGGAGAAGACCCAAATATCTCTTTTGATATGAATTTATGCTTAAATTTTACGATAGAATCTATTTTAGAAAGAATCGAGCAACTACTTCTACCACAAAGTAATCTGGATCCTTTGCATATAACACAGATGTTCTTCCTACTTGGAGGTCTTACCATCGTGCTCTCCAGACGTAAATCAGTCTAAACTATCTATTGCTGGTAGTGACTGCTCTTTTTTCCACTGGTAAAATGGAGACACGCATACATACAAAAGTATTGCGGCAAGCAAGAACTTTGGAAAGAAAAACTGACCTTTTTCGGGGAGTATTATAGTCATGAGAAGGGCAAAACCAACTAAAAACCCCATTAACATCCCTCTAGGATAGTTGATTAATACCTTAAAATTCGGATAAGGTATAGTGCTTATCATAAGCAAGGCTGTGAGGTAGGCTAGTATAACAACCAGTATGCCCGGTATATTGATTTTTGATAGCCATAATGTAGCAAATAGTAATCCAATCGTAGGAATGGGTAAACCAACGAAAATTCTTCCTCCAGTCTTACCCGCAAGCACGTTAAATCTTGCAAGCCTTAAAACTCCGCATAATATCAATGCTATTGATGCAATCATCACCGCTAAATTTTGAGGTGCTAGATTGGAACCCCATATGAGGAGGGCAGGAGCGACCCCAAAAGATATGCAGTCAGATAGAGAATCAAGATTAAGCCCGAAATCTGTAGATTTGTCTTTCAATCTTGCCATCCATCCATCCAAGCCATCAGCAATGAATGCAAGCAATATGAACCTCGAAGCGGCATCAAAGTTGCCCATGTAAGAAGAAAAAATTGAGCATGAACCAAAGAAAGCATTCAATAACGTAACGATATCTGGCTTCTTCACCAATGTGGATATCCTCATTAACTACACCTCTTGAATAATATGGTTTCGCCTGCTTTTACCTTTTGTCTTAAGGATACAATGAGCTTCCAGTTTCCTTTTGGTAGGATTACATCTACTCGCGAGCCGAATGTAATTTTACCGAATCTTTCACCAGTTTTTAAGTGGTACCCCTCTTTAACCCAGCATTTGATCCTTCTTGCAAAAAAACCTGCGATCTGCACTACACAATACACAAACCCCTCACTATCTCTTATCCAAATTAGATTTTTTTCATTTTCAGAAGAATCCCTAAATATTAAAGGCGAAAATCTCCCCTTAATGTGTTTAACATTCTCTACAAAGCCATTTAAAGGTGCACGATTCACGTGCACATCTAAAAGAGACATAAAAATACCTACTTGAATAAAAGACCCATCTAACGAATATCCGTAGAAGGATTCTCCTTCCTCAATTTCTTTGATCTCGATTACTCTACCGTCAGCGGGAGAGACTACGACATTCCCTTCGGGAATATTCCTCTCAGGATCTCGGTTAAAAACCTCATTGAATAAAATTAAACCAACGAAAGGCGTTATCAAAACAGGATGGACTAGCGTATACACAATACCGCCCACTATCAAGAATAATGCGGATACTTTGTGGTAATCATGCATGGACCGTTCCACCAGAATAACACCACTGAGTTATCTTTTTACTATCTAAAAATATTTAAATTTCTTGATAAAAGTAAGGAGGACAAAAATGAAAAATTTCATTCATCGTCCGGGTGTGCACTGCGACTCCTCTGCTCTAAGAGACGTGTTTGAGTACCATGGCTTTAATTTCACAGAACCTATGATTTTTGGACTGGGTAGTGGACTGAGTTTTGTATACTGGAAGACAAGGCAAATGTCATTTCCTTTCGTAGGTGGAAGAATTGGCGTCCTCGATCTCGATAAAAATCTATGTGAGAATTTAAATGTCTCTCTGGAGATTAAAAAGACGACAAGTGTTAAGAAGGCTTATGAATCATTAAAAGATTTCATTTATAACGATATCCCAGTTATGGTGCACGTTGATATGGCTTATTTGAGTTACCTCCAGTTACCTGAGGAAGCACATTTCGGCGCTCACGTTATCGTTATCGCAGGATTAGATGAGGAAGAAGGAGTGGCTTACGTAGCGGATACATCTTATGAGAATTTGCAAAAGGTACTCTTGGAAGAACTCGAAAAAGCAAGATCTTCCAAATTTAAGCCATTTCCCCCCCAGAATAAGTACTTAATTTTTAAATTTCCACCCGAAATGCCCCCGATCGATGGAGCAATTAAAAGAGCCATAGATAAAACCGTAGATTTCATGTTGAAACCACCGATAAAAAATTTAGGTATTAAAGGAATTCGCCACCTCGCCAATGAAATAATGAAATGGCCTCGTGATTATACACCTAAAAAATTCCATCAGGGCTATGAAATGACCTACGTAATGTTAGAAGAGGCCGGAACCGGAGGCGGATGTTTTAGATACCTTTATTCAAGATTCTTAAACGAGGCTTCTGAAATATTAAAAAACGAAGATCTCTCGATTTTATCGGATAAATATCATAAAGTCGGCGAAAAATGGACCGATGTTGCTTATATGATAAGAAGCATTCCCGAAGGAGAAGATACTACCAAGATAAAAAATTTGATTCTCGAGATTGCAGATGATGAGGAAAACACCTTAAGCTCTCTGGGAGGTATACTATCATAGGGATGTAGAGAGGGGGCGATAAGGCAACGTGGCTCGCTATGGAACGTGGCTCGTTCCATCCGCAACGAACTTTTAAAAAAAGTTCGATCAAAAGAAAGATATTTTATTAACGGTACCAAATGGATCGTTTTCTACTCTACATTTGCTTTCTACTCTAAATATTATATGGGGGATTAGAGAGGGGGTGATGCCCCCTTCTTTATATGGGGGATTAGAAAGGGAGCGATAAGGTAGGATAAGATAATTACAGTATAAAATGCAATATTGCCCCCTTCTAATCGAAGATTATTGGCACGCATAAAATCTATGATTTTGGTGCGTTACCCCCTTCTACTGATTTAACTCCTTTAAAGTTAATATCTTAAGTCCAAGAGGTCTTTTTACAATGTTGCCCAGTCTTGCTCCAATTACATATGTCAATCCTTTCTCAGTCGCAATATCAACGAGTCTTTGAGTAACAACACCATCGAAGACTATAGCGTATATGTCGTTCTTTGACTCATCCAAACATTTTGCAAGATCTCTTACCGGAACCTCGTCTACTAGATTGATCTCACTGTCATATAAGTGGGCCTTTAAGGATCCTGATAGGTCGTTCAAAATTAGGCCGAACCTCAATAGGTCATCATCAGGCTTAAAAATCTTTTCCGCTGATTTTTGGATTTGAAATGTTTTGTGTTTTGTTTCTTCTCTTCTTGTAGGGCTGTAAAAGGTGGTTATCTGCTCAACAGGAATCTTGTTCCTCAATGACTTGATTATTTCTTTCTTTGTGAGTTCTTCGACCTCTTTTCCCTCCGGAGCTCTGGCGATATAGTCAACATCCGTTGTTTGTAACAGTTCTTTTAATATAAGTTCTCCACCTCTGTCTCCGTCCACAAAGGCTATCAAAATCTTTTCTTTGCTTAAATCCATGATTGTTTTTGGAATCTTTGTACCTTCTACTGCGATTGCATTCCTGATTCCATCTTTTAAGAGATTTAGCACATCTGCCCTGCCTTCTACAACAATTATGGTATCTGATTCCGCTATATTGGGTCCTGAAGGCAAATTTTCTGGCCCGTATTCCACGATTTCTTTTATTCTCACTGCCTGTCTTACTTCTTCGGCAAGTTCCTGACTCTCGGGACCTAATTCATCTATTAGGGTACCCAATATCTCCTTAGACCTTTCAATGATCTTTCTTCTTTTCGTGGTTCGAACATCTTCAATTTTATCTATTTTAATGTGAGCGGTGCAGGGTCCTACTCTATCTATTGTCTCTAATGCTGAGGCTAATATCGCTGTTTCGACTTTGTCAAGGCTTGACGGTACACTTATGGAGCCTTTAGATTTACCTCCTTCTGACTTTATTTCTACCTCTATTCTTCCTATCCTGCCAGTTTTCTGCAGTTCTCTCAGGTCTAAGTCACTTCCAAGCAAACCTTCCGTTTGACCGAATATGGCGCCAACAACATCAGGCTTCTCTACGACTCCATCTGCATCGATAATAGCATGAACCATATACTTAGTAGTCCCAAGTTCGTCTTTATCCATACAATCCCTCCTAGAAGGTTAAAAAGCAACGTATTTTTCGCTAATACTCGTCAAGATTAAATGATCCTGACATAAACTTCACCTGTTTAAATCAATATACATATCGTCTTTTTATTATACCAAGATACTAAACCTCATCCAAACCTAAATTTTGTCTTGCTCTTTTTATATGGGAATAAAGGGATTCGACGTTATTTATTCTTGCAATTTCTCTGAGATCTCTCCTATATCTGTATACTACCTTGATTCCCCGACTTTCCAACCTTTTCTTAACTTTCTTATAAATTGAAGTACCCTTTCGGTCAAGGTCTGTGAGGACGATCACCTCTCCGTGATTGGAAATATTATCAATTACTGCTGTCAAACTACCTAAACTTTGAATTGTATATATCTCTCCCGAGATGCCTAATTTTCTAAGGGCTTCTTTATCTTTCTTTCCTTCAACAATAATAGGATTTTTTTCGTTGGCTTGTTTGAGTCCCTGAATCCATTCTTCTATCCTTTCAATCTTTTTTATGTCTTTCGTATCCACTTAACCATCTCTCTAGTATTTTTGTTAAGGTCTCGCTGTCTCCTTCAATTCTTATCGTCTTCTGTCTGCTTTTATTTCCTCTCACAATCTTAACTGAACTGGGTTTAACGCCGAGGTTTTTACTAAATAATCTTATAATACTTGCGTTTGCTCTATCGTTAACAGGTTTCTCCTTAATCTTTACCTCCAATCTTTTTCTCCATTCGTTTATTCCAGTTATTTTATCCATATTTGATCTGGGGATAACCTCAATATCTATCAATACTCCACCTTCAGTATTTTTAATGATTTCTTGCATGAAATCACCATGAAGTATGCCCCGGAGTTAACGCCTTGTATTCATAGATAGACCTCTCATCTCGCCTCCTACAAGTTGACCCTCCTCGCGGGGCATGTGTACTGCACCTGGGTTGGCCATCAGTTCATCGTTAGGATTCATACCATACTCTCAGAGGGACCCAAAAGGTGCAGAATGTAGCCCTTGCCTTGCCTCGTTGATCATTAATCACAACGATCTTCGTGCAAGGGCAATATTAGTTTGTAAGTATATCCTTAAATATATTATGTTCAGAGATTTCAAGTTTCAGAAAGGCTTGAAATTTTGATGTTTTAAAGAAGGGTTTTGAATTTTTTTACTTTATAATACCCTCCATTATATTATGCTCCAAATTTGAAAATATACCACTTGCTAAAGTATGTAATAATCAAAAATATATTTTAAAATCGGAACAAACCTCATATTTACCTTTAGAATTTGGGATAAATTTGTTAACAATGAAAAATCTCCCTCCGACCAAGGATTGTAAACTCCTATGAATGATATTATTAATGAAATCGATAAATAAACATAAAATATGTTTAATAAGAGTCTTGAAGGACTCTCACAGATATAAATCGCTGAAATAAAAAAAATTAGTGGTGTAAATGGTATGAAAAATCTCATTCCATAACACCAACCTCCGTAATTTGAAAAAAGTGTAGCGTAGAAAAAAATAATGATAAAACAACTCACGGCTATCATAAATATCTCGTTTCTAAATTTTTGATTTTTGCTTTTAATCGCTTTAGTCAACATGGGTAAGGAGAAAAGCAATATGGGACTGTATAAAAACAATCCCCTGTATCCAAACAGAGAATGAAAAGAGTATTCTAGGATAAATAACAGATCACGATTAAATTCAATCTCTGTTATCTCTTTCTCTGCGCCCCACGGTGATCCCTCCCATTTGAAATACTCAGGATGTGCCGAGCCTGGTTTTAGGTCTCCCGTTATCGGTATGTTTAAAAATGCATGGAGCAATAGAGGAAGAGTCAAACCCAAAAGATAGAGGGGTGCATGCCGTCTTAATTTTTCACTGCCCAGAATATAAAACAAAAATGATACGGTGAATACCCCTCCAGCCGGTATATCTATAGTGGTTGCTAAACTCGTAAGAAAACCCAAAAGGAAAATTTCTCTCTTAAATACATCTTGACTGAATTTAGTTTTCAACAATAAGTAAAAACTGATAAAGAGTAAACAAGCTGCTACGATATGGTTGTTAAACACAGTTGTATAAGGGAAAATTAACGTACCAAAAATCAAACTTCCAACCAATATATATCTTAGTCTTTCTTCTACATCGAATAGACTCAATGACTTATAGAAAAAGACCGATAATAAAACTGAACTAGAACCACATATAAAAAGAGTTAGGAAGTAGTAAGGAAGGTACGCTCCATTACCTTGGAAAGATAAATTAAAAAACTTATGCAAAACTAAGTAAAGACCAGAAGCCAGAAAAGAAAGTACAGGGGGCTTATTTGAATAAAAATGTCCGTTTATATATACTTTATCAGCAGTTTTAAATGTAGAACTGTCGATTATAAAAGTTCCCCTTTCAACCAGTGATTCTATTGTGTCCATTCTTGCGGCATCATTCGGGGAACCAGGGAATGTTTTTGTAAATATGGCGAAAATTAAAAAAAATATGATAAATAACTTTACTTTAGACGTTTTTTCCGTAAGAAATTCTTTTATTACTCTGTTCATTTTTTACACCCTGTAATCATATTTAATCTTCGATTCTTTACCTTAATAATAATTTTGTTAAAGTGCGACACCTAAAAATCAACAAAACATCTAGAATTAGATTAATATAGCAGAGTTGGGAGAAATCACAGGACCGGGAACTTTAGTCGTCACTAAGTTTCCTTAAATATACTACTCCGCTCCCCCTGGAAGCAGCACATTCCCCTTTGGAAAGAACTCGCCATCATGATAGGCTATCTCTCCGTTCACAAAAGTACAGACCACTTCTCCCTTTACTGTCCTGCCCTCGAAGGGAGTGTACTTGGCCATACTTTCAAACTTGCTCGATTTTATTTTGTGCTCTTTTTTTGGATCAATCAGAACGAGATCTCCGTATGAACCAACCTTAATAATCCCTCTTTCTGGATAAAGTCCGAAGCGCTTTGCGGAATTCAAAGAATATAACCTTACTAATTCTTTCATCTCTAAATTGCCCGTGAAAACCTCGTTTAACAGTAGGGGAAGGGTGGTTTCAAGTCCAGGTATGCCTGGTTCTGCTTCCCAGACATCTAACATCTTTTCTTCCCATGTATGGGGTGCATGATCGCTTGCAACCATGTCTACATCATTTAGATTAGAAAATAAATATTCACGATCTTCTTTTTTTCTTATAGGAGGGTTTACCTTTAGTAGACTTCCCTTACTCCTGAAGTCATCTTCATCAAGAAATAAATGATGCGGGGTAACGTCTGAGGTTACGTTTGCGGTCTTTTTGGACCATTTTATTAATTCAAGTCCGAAACGGGAGGATACATGGGTTATGTGGAGTTTTATGGGGTAAGTTCTCGCTAAGAATATGCATTGAGATATTGCACTCGTTTCTGCTAGGACATCACGAACATGCGAATGAGAGAGAGGAGAATGATCTTCGATAAATCGTGCCCTAAAATCAGCAATGATTCTAGGATCTTCGGCATGAACCATCAATGGTTTATCTGTTAATGAAACCTGTTCAAAAGACTTTATTAGATCGTATGGTCCTATCGCAAAGCTGTCGCACATATACAACTTGTAACACAGAACCAGGTCTTTCATATCGGTTATTTGTAAAGAGTCTGAAATGCCGCCGGAAAAACCTATGTTAGCATAAATTTCTTTTGCTCGACTGATCTTCTCCTGAACCATCTTCCTGTTAGCGATGTAAGGGATATTGTTAGGCATATCAATTACGGAAGTGACGCCTCCTTTACAAGCGCTTAAAGTACCGGTCTTAAAAGTCTCTTTGTGTTCTAGTCCCGGCTCTCTTAAATGCACATGGATATCTATCATTCCTGGAAGTATCAAAAGACCCTTTGCATTGAATTTCTTTCCTTTTCTTCTCTTTTTTGTTATTTCTTTGATCTTTCCTTCTTCGATTACAATGTTAACATCTTGAAAATCGTTTTCGACCCAAACTTTACCGTTAGTTATGATCATCTTTCTTTACAAATAGCCTTACTATGTCTGTTTTGGTGGCTATTCCAATTATCCTATTTTTATCTAATACAGGGGCTCCGCTGATGCCGCTTCTGAGTAGTAATGTGGAGAACTCGTTAACCCTCGTATCAGGAGCAGTATAGATTGGATTTTGAGTCATTATGTCTTCGACAAGTAATCTCCTAACTCTTGCGGACTTGTAGCGATCTGGAACTACCTTTCTAAAAGCATCCATAGACCTGGCTATATCTCTCTCGGAAATTAATCCAACAAGTAAGCCGTTTTCTATAACTGGAAGCCTGCTGATGTCACGATCGAGTAATATTCTTCTTGCATGAACTACCCTATCCCATGGAGAAACTGTAATTGGATCTCTGGTCATTATATCTTTGACCAATGAATTGTAGAATTCAACGGGACAAACAGTTGTTTCAGAGCAAAACTTTGTTAAATCGGTCTTGGTTACGATACCTACTATTTCTTCTCCTGAGACTACAGGAATGCCGCTCATTCCTTTTTGTATCATTATTTCTGCTGCTTTAAATACAGAATCTTCTGAATCTATGGTTACGGGATCAACAGTAGTGGCTGTAGAGACATGAAGTCTGGAAGAAGGCAATGATCCGCGTCTATAAGATCCGAGTTTCTTAGAAATGTCTCTTGCGGTAATTATGCCAAATAATCTACCATTTTCCGTAACGATGAGTCTATCCAGACCAGTTTTGTCCATGATTCTCAAAGCATCAGATAATTTCTGATTTTTATCTATACCTAAAACATTCCTTTTCATTATCATCTCAATTTTCACGGTTAACACCCTTCGCGATTTCTCTTACGAAATCAGTTTTGGTAACTAAACCTATAAGGACATCTCTCTCCACTATCGGTATCCCGCTAATCTTCTCTTCAACAATTTTCTTAACCAAATCATGAGAATCTGAATTTGAATCGTATATCGCAGAATCTCTGATCATTAAGTCTTCTACGGTAAGTGTTCTTTTTCTCACATCTCTCCAGATCGCCCTACCTGCTCTCTCGGCTTTCCTCACAAGTTTTATCTCTCTGGTATCTGAACCTTCTATATAGTCATCTTTTAAAAAAAATAAATTTTCAAGAGTAATTATTCCTATCGGTGATTGCTTATCCTCCACAATAACCAAACTAGCGTCTTTTTTATCCATCAACTCAAAGACATGTCTAATGGAGTGATATCGTGATACAGTAACGGGATCAGACATAATCTCTTTTACAGGAATTCCCTTGAAGTTATTCATAAAAAATCTAATTAAATCAAATTTTGTGACTATACCAACAACTTTCTCGTCGTCTATAACTGGGATACCGCTTATATTATTTTCAAACATGCATTTTGCTATGGAAGTAACATTACCCGCGGGCTTAGAAGTGAATAAATTAGTACTCATAATCCTACCAACGTTTACTCTTTCTATTGATCTTCTTCTCCAAGGTGCTTTGTAAGATTGGGATATGAGGTCTTTAAGTGTAACCATACCTATTGCTCGTTTTTGATCGTCTACAATAACAACTCTCCTAATATCGTGCCTTAACATTAATTTCTTTATATAAGCCACATTTTGATTAGGCTTTGCCACAACAACCTCTCTCATCATTAAATCAAAGACTTTCATATGCATACTTCCAAGCGAGAGGCCAATCAAAAATATGCCCTTAACAAATCGTTGTTCTCCAAAATTCCTATTATCTTCTTATATTTTTCCACGAATATATATGGAACATCAAACTTCAAAATTTTTTTTGCAACAGTTTCTATCTTAGAATCAGGCGTAGTGGTGATTATTTTTGGTCTCATTATCCTTTCAACTTTTGTAGAGGATTTTATACGACTTGATTCTCTCTCAATTCTAGCAAAACCAGCAGAAAGAATTTCTCTCTGCGATAAATAACCTATAAATTTTTTTTTCTTGATAACAGGACATGCCTTATGACTTTCAGATCGCATCTTCATCCATACCTTAGATACAGGATCATCTGGCAAGCAAGTGAATGGTAACTCCCTCATTATTTCTCTTACGTACTTGACCTTGGGCTTCTTTCTTGATTCCACGACTCCTCTCAAGATGTCCCTAGAAGATATTGCTCCGACCAGAATATTCTCTTCTGTAGTAACCGGCGCCTCTATATCTCCGTGTTGTATGAATTTTTTGACTGCTTCTTGTATTTCTGTATCAGGTGAGAGAACAAATCCAACATCTTTCATTATTCCTTCTACGCGAATATTTGATCTGGTTGAGGTTATTCCCAAAACATCAGATAGGGTAACCATTCCTATTAGCATTCTCTCATCATCTACGACTGGTAAAATCTCATAAGGTGAGTCTCTCAATGTAGATCTCGCCTTTGTGACCAAGTCGTCCTTTCTAATAACAATCGGTCTATCGTTCATGAGGTCTGAGACCCTCATTCCTCACCGCCCTCTATCTCCTCTTTACAAATATCACAAACTAACATTCCACTTACAAGTATTAATGTGTCAGTATAACCCCCACAGTGCTCGCAAATACCTGATTCAGGGGGCGTACCCGTAATGGAGAGACCAACCTCTTTTTTGCTTTCCAGTTCTTCTACTATTATTGGACATATCCTTGCTATGTCTCCCTCGGTTATGATGCCTACTACCTCGTCCGTTCCAACTACGACGAGTCTTTTTATATCCCACTTATTCATCAAACGAGAAGCCTCTTGAAGATCTTCATCCGGATCAATGGTAACTAAAGGAGTTGACATAATGTCCTTTACTTTTACATCGCTAGCCTTAGCATCGTTCAAGATGATGTTTTCTAAGATGTCTTTTTCAGTGAGCATACCGATAGGTTCATCATTTTCAAATATAACTAACGCACCAACGTTCTTGTCCATCATAGTTTTCACAGCCTCTTTTACTGTGAATTCTTTGTTCACACCATAAACTATTCTACTCATTGCATCCTTTACGGTGACCCTGTCGTTCATATATCTCAGTCCTCAAAGAGTATTTTGTATCACCATTATGTATAGATATCGGTTGTCATATGAGTGTGGTGATATGTATAGAAAGGGCGCAAGAAAAGAGAGGGAACTCGTAGACATGTTTTGGATTCATGGATGGGGAGCCGTAAGGGTACCTGCCAGCGGCGCTAAATCTAGAAGACCTTATCCAGACGTAATTGCAAGCAACGGTATTCGTTATATAGCGTTGGAAGCAAAGATTATGGGAAAAAAGGCTCTTTATTTAAAAAAGACAGACGTTGAAAAATTATACGAATTCTCAAAAATATTTGGATGTGAGCCTTATTTTGCAATATGGACAGACAGATGGATTTTTATCGAGCCAGAGAAACTCATTCAAACAAAAAATGGTTACAAGATCACCCAAGATCTTGTTATAAAGAAAGGATTGGATTTTTTTGATTTAATCAGAGAAAAATAAGATATCATAGAAAGGTATAAAAGCATCCTATTTAAGTTTAAGACAACGTAATTCGGGAGTTCGAGGATGACCTACAGATATATAGAGCATACTGCTGACATAGGGTTTATTGCGGAGGGATCTACCTTAGAAGAGGCAATGGAAGAAGCTGGAAGGGCTTTATTTAATGTAATTACGGATATAAAAAATATAGAGCTTAAAGAAGTACGAAAATTTACAGTTGAATCCGAAGACAAGTATGATTTGTTATTTGATTTCCTCACAAGACTATTATTTTATTTTGATACAGAATTTCTTGTTTTTTCGGATTTTAAAGTCAAAATAAGCCAAGATGACGGATATAAGATAAATGTTGAGGCTTCAGGAGAAGTTTTCGATCCTGCAAAACATGAAATTGATACGGGGGTAAAGGCTGTTACCTACCATATGATGGAGATATCAGAAAACGACGTATTTAAGGTCCAAGTTATATTAGATGTGTAGGTGAGAAGGATGTGGAAAGGAAGAATTAAAAAAGTGGATCCAGATACATGGGTGATAGATCAAGATTATAAAGACTGTATGAAAGTTCCTGCTTACGTTTATGCTAGTGATAAACTATTAAAGGGCATTAAAAGTGATAATACCTTAGAACAGAGCGCTAACGTAGCATGTTTACAAGGAATCCAACTTTACTCTATTACACTTCCTGACGGACACTTTGGCTATGGTTTTCCTATAGGAGGTGTAGCAGCCACGGATGCTACAGAGGGTGTAGTAAGTCCAGGCGGCGTTGGATTCGACATAAACTGTGGCTGCAGAATATTGAGGTCCAATCTTTACGTAAAAGACGTTATTCCAAAGATAAAAGAGATTATAAACAGTTTATATGTGAATATCCCCTCTGGTGTGGGAAGTAGAGGCAAGATAAGAATATCGACGCATGAACTCAATAAAGTTCTGGAGGACGGCGCCGCATGGGCAGTGAATAACGGGTATGGATACAGTCACGATCTAGAGAGGTTAGAAGAAGAAGGAGCAATGGAAGGAGCAGATAGTTCAAAAGTTAGTGAAACAGCCAAAAAGAGGGGAACTCCTCAATTAGGAACTTTGGGATCCGGAAATCACTTTATAGAAGTTCAGGTAGTAGATAGGATATTCGATGAAAAAGTTGCCCGAGTCTTCGGTTTGGAAAAAGACATGGTTACCGTAATGATTCATAGTGGTTCTAGGGGCGCAGGACATCAGATATGCTCAGATTACTTGAGAGTAATGGAGAGTGCTGTAAGGAAATACAAAATAAGATTACCAGACCGTCAGTTAGCATGCGCCCCAGTTAATTCGAGAGAAGCGCAAGATTACTTCAAAGCCATGGCTTGCGCGGCTAATTATGCATGGGCAAACAGGCAGTGCATCACCCACTGGACTAGAGAAAGTTTACGTAAGATATTTGATATGAGCGACGAGGATCTCGGCTTAGAGATTGTTTACGATGTAGCGCACAATATAGCAAAAATAGAAGAACATGTTATAGAAGGAGAGAAAAAAAAGCTCTATGTCCATAGAAAAGGGGCAACAAGAGCATTTGGTCCCGGTTACAAGGAAGTTTCTTCGCTATACAGAGAAGTCGGACAACCGGTGTTGATTCCTGGAGATATGGGAACCGCTTCATATGTTCTAGTGGGAACAGAAGAAGCAATGAATAAGACCTTTGGCTCTACATGCCATGGAGCAGGTAGAGAACTTAGCAGGTCCGCTGCAAAAAAAAGATATCGAGCGGATGCCATAACCCAAGAATTGGGTAGGAAGGGAATATACATCAAGGCAGCATCTAAAGCGGTTTTGGCAGAAGAGGCTCCTGGCGCCTATAAAGAAGTCGATGAGGTTGTCAGAGTAAGCCATAACACAGGAATATCTACCATGGTAGCGAGAATGGTTCCTTTAGGAGTTGCAAAAGGATAAATATGGAAGTCAGATTAGAAACAAAAAGAGACTAATAACCTCTCGCAAAATATATAAAGGAATAATTCTTGTTGTATGAGACCTAACAAACGTCTTTCAATAGCGATTCCAAGCTCTCTCGTGGCGGATATAACTGACCACAAAATAAGGACATACAAGGTAGGACAAATAGCCAGAGCATCCGCAATAAATCGTGTTGATGAGATCGCTGTATACAGGGCAGAGAAGGATGAGAGCAGGTTCATAAAGAAGGTGCTAGAGTACATGGAAACTCCGCAATATTTAAGAAAATATTTAATTCCCTTGATGCCTGAACTGAAAAATATAGGAGCAGTTCCCCCCCTTCAAACGCCCCATCATCCTACCGAAAAGACAAGATACCGAGATGGTTTTACCCTCGGCGGAGATTTGGTAGATGTCGGGTATGATAAACCGGCGAGGCTAAAGCAAAAGGTAAAAAAAGGACAAAGGGTAACCCTAGACATGGAAAAACTTAAAATAATAGATAAAAGTGAAACTCCATACTACTGGGGATATAAGGTTAGAATAGAAGACTCACTGAGTAGTATATTAAGGAGTAAAGATTACAAAATAGCAACTTCAAGATTCGGAGAAGAAAAGATTCCGAAGGGAATAAATTCCCAAAGATTGATGCTGATATTCGGGAGTCCTTATATGGGGATCCACGAAATATTAAAGCGGGAAAAATCTGAAGAAAAACCTGATGAGTGGTGGAACGCTATTCCAGAACAAGGTACAAAAACTGTAAGAACTGAAGAGGCAGTCCTGGTAACATTAGGAATAGTAAATTCAGTCCGGAGGCTAATCTATGGTAAAGAGACATAGACCAAGGAGGGGCTCCTTGGGGTATAGTCCAAGAAAGAGGGCACAGAGAATAGTTCCGAAGATGAAAAGCGCCCCACAAGACGAGTTAGTAAGGATTCAAACCTTTATTGGATATAAGACAGGTATGACGCATATC
>CAYFZR010000053.1:0-57419 GCA_964347835.1 uncultured archaeon | reverse complement strand
AAAAATATTTTGGTAGGTTAGATTTTCGAATTCTCGCGTTTAGAAATTTAATGGAAAGGATCATAAAGAATGCGAGTAACACCTAATGGCATGGATATCGGTGAATACTTTGACTTACTTAACCAAGAAGTCAGTATTCTCTATGAAATCGCTAAAGTATCAAGATTAAGGGGAGAAGATCCAGAACCAGAGCCAGAGATACATCTTGCAGGAGATCTTGCCGAAAGGGTAGAAGGTTTGACAAAGATACCCGTTTCTAAAAGACTTAGAGAACTGAAGGAGAAGGTGGAGACAAGAGAAGAACTCGCCTTTATGTTGGCGAAGGAAATTGTAGAGAATAAGGTAGTGAGGTATTCGACCATAGAAGAATCTTGTGAAAGTGCCTTGAGAGTCTCCCTTGCTATTCTAACTGAAGGAGTTGTGGCAGCTCCCCTAGAAGGCATCGCAAAGGTAAAGGTAAAGGAGAACCCAGACGGGACAAAATACCTCGCGATTTATTTTGCCGGACCTATAAGATCTGCTGGAGGTACTGCCCAGGCATTAGCAGTGTTGATAGGTGATTTTATCAGAAGAGAAGTTGGTTTGGATAGATATAAACCATCAGAACCAGAAATTGAAAGATTTGTAGAGGAGATCGAGTTATATCAAAGCGAGGTTACGAACTTACAGTATTCTCCAAGCCAAGATGAAGTTCGCTTTTCCCTGAGAAGTATACCTATAGAAATAACAGGAGAGCCTACTGATAGATACGAAGTATCAGGATACAGAAACCTTAGAAGAATAGAAACGAACCAGATTAGAGGCGGAGCGATATTAGCCTTGACAGAAGGAGTACTACAAAAGGCAAACAAGCTTCTCATGCATGTAGAAAGATTAAATATAGGCGGCTGGGAATGGATAGTAAAAATAAAAAAAGATTCAAGGGAAAAGGAGGATAAAAATAAAACATTAGTTTATATGGATGATATTATCGGTGGTAGACCAGTTATCGCACACCCGACTACGAAAGGAGGATTCAGACTTAGATACGGAAGGGCAAGAAATAGCGGATTAGCCGCCATAGGAATACATCCTGCCTGCATGGTATTGTTGGATAGTTTTCTAGTTACGGGAACTCAAATTAAGATTGAAAAACCTGGAAAAGCCGGCTCAATAATACCTTGCTCCTCGATCGAAGGTCCTTTAGTTAGATTAAAGAACGGTAGCGTGGTCAAGGTAAACGATTTCGAAACCGCGGAAAACATAAAAGAAGATGTAGATTCGATCTTGGACCTTG
Organism: uncultured archaeon; assembly: GCA_964347835.1. GTDB lineage: Archaea > CAYFZR01 > CAYFZR01 > CAYFZR01 > CAYFZR01 > CAYFZR01. Next base: position 56,143 of record CAYFZR010000053.1, on the reverse strand, counting down.
GAGAGATACTGATAGCTTTTGGAGAATTCCTGAGAAACAATCACAAGTTATCACCGGGAGCATACTGTAATGAATGGTGGATAAAGGACTTGGAAAGAGTTTTAGATCCAAATAATATTAATTTAGAAGAATTAAGCGAGAGAGATTTAATAGAACTCTCAGAAAAATATGGATTACCTTTACATCCTCGATACACGTACTTCTGGCACGAGATTAAAGAATCTGATTACATTTTTCTATCGGAATATATTTACTCCAATGCCTCGTTTAAAGATGGCGAATTAATCTTCCCCATGAATAACCTTGTTAAGAAAATATTAGAAGATTTAGGTGTAGAACACCACGTAGAAAATGGAATAAGTGTTAGAGAAGGCTCTTTTGCATTGTTGAAGTCGTTAGGTCTTTACTATGATGGAGAGATAAAAAAAAGTTACGAGAGCATTGTTTCCACGGGGGAATCAGACTCATTAGAGTTGGCAATAAAGACTTCTGGTTTTTTAATAAGAAAAAAAGCCCCTACTAGGATTGGATGTAGAATGGGAAGACCAGAAAAGGCTTATGTTCGAAAGATGAAACCTGCTCCTCACATTTTATTTCCTGTAAGCCAAGCAGGGGGTAGAATAAGATCTCTGAACAACGCCATGAAAGAAGAAAGAATACAGGTAGAGATCATAAATAGAATCTGCGAAAATTGTGGAAGAGTGACCTTTTTAAATAAATGCAAGTGTGGAGGGAAGACCCACATAAGTATGACTTGTCCTAAGTGCGGGAGAAAAGATCCGAATTACTGTACATCTTGCAACCTCCCTACCAGAGGATTTGGAAAGCAAACGATCCCTATTAGGAAATTGCTTGAAGATGCATCTAACAATATTTCTATAAAGTTGCCCGAAAACATTAAAGGAGTTATAGGACTCACATCGAAAAATAAGGCTCCTGAACCGCTAGAAAAAGGCATTATACGTGCTTTGTATGATTTACCAGTTTTTAAAGACGGAACCATAAGAGTAGACATGACAGACTTACCACTAACGCATTTCAAACCACATGAGATAGGTACCTCCGTAGAAACTTTAAAAAAATTAGGATATGAGAGAGATTATCAGGGAAATCCATTAGAGAACGATGAACAAATAGTTGAGCTGAAGATTCAGGATGTTATAATCTCCAAAAGTTGTGCTGACTACCTTGTTAGGACTGCTAAATATATTGATGACCTTTTGGAAAAATTCTACGATATAGAACCTTACTATAAGGTAGAAAATTCTTCAGATCTCATAGGCCATCTCATAGTTGGTATAGCCCCTCATACTTCTTGTGGAGTTGTCGGCAGAGTAATCGGGTACACAGATGCTAGTGCATGCCTTGCACATCCCTATTTCCATTCTGCAAAAAGAAGGAACTGTGATGGGGATGAAGACGCTGTAATTTTATTATTAGACGCTTTAATAAACTTCTCCTGTAGTTATCTTCCAGAAAAAAGAGGAGGAAAAATGGATGCCCCTCTGGTGCTTACCACTCGTATAGATCCTAGGGAGATAGACGATGAGGTCCATAATTTGGACTGTATGAGTTCTTATCCCATTGAAATGTATGAATATTCCCTTAAAAATGAGCATCCCTCTAAGGTAGACCCCCTCGTAATTAATGTTAAGAAGAGGATAAATGATGGAGAGGAGTACACAGGTATTGGATTTACGCATCACACAGATATAAATCTAGGTCCAAAAAAAAGCGCGTATAAAACTCTTGGAACAATGATTGAAAAAGTGGACGCGCAACTCTCCATAGCAAAAAAAGTGAACGCAGTAGATGCGAGAGACGTTGCGGAAAGGGTTGTGAATACGCACTTTTTACCCGATCTGTATGGAAATCTTCGTGCATTTTCAAGACAAAAGTTTAGATGTGTCAGTTGTAACACTAAGTATAGGAGAACTCCTCTATCTGGTAAATGCACAAAGTGCAAAGGAAAAATTATTTTAACAGTTTCCCATGGTTCTGTAGAAAAATATCTAAAGATAACAAGAAAATTGGTAGAAGACTATGATTTGGGCAGCTATCTAAATCAGAGGCTAAGTCTAATAGAAGATACGATGAACTCTTTGTTCATTAATGAAAAAGCGATGCAATCAAGTCTAAAAGATTTTGTCTAGCGAATGATTTGAAGAATAAAAAAGAAAACAATAAAGAAGAGAAAAGCCCATAAAATGGTTGAAATCAATCTACTTCTCCTTCTATGTTTTTCATAAACTTCCTTACATTGAGGGGAACAAAGAGTTTCCTCCATGGGTATCGGCTTTGCACATACGTAGCAGTGTTTGTGCAATCGTTCCATTTCTAATCTTCCCGGTTAGTTGATGATATAATCGTTCCTGTGAACCCTTTTTTTGAGAGGCACTTAAAAAAGTTACCCATGTCTCTACCGTCTAATATGACCGTCTTTATATTGGATCTTTCGATAATCTTTGCGGCGAGAGGATCAACGACTCCGATGTAGCCTGCTCTGATTTCAGACTTCATGGAAATTTCAACCAACTCAGATGCCTTTAAAGTTTCATATCTCTCTGCATTTGGATATTTTTTTGGATCTTTGGAGTAGACACCGTCTACAGAAGTAGCGATTACGATAAGATCAGCCTTTACATATTCTCCGAGCATAGCGGCTACAGCATCGGTAGTATGACCAGGATGTGTACCGCCCATAACCACGATATTTTTTTCAAGAGAGTATAAATAGGCCTCTTTAAAGTTTAAAGCAGGCTCTGGATATGTACGATCTCCGAGTGAAGATATAAGGAGTCTTGCATTAATCCTAGATACCTCTATACCTATCTCATCGCAGTAGGTATCTGAGGCATTAAACTGGCGAGCAGCATTTATATAATCTCTTGCTATTTTTCCTCCACCAACCACAATCCAAAATTGGTGCTCTAGCTTAATGATCATGTTGCAAAACTCCCTGATCAATTCCAAGTTAGGACGATCAGGCACCAAAACGGATCCGCCATATGAAATTACAACTTTCATATAATCACCGCGAGGATCTTTATGATAGATGTAGTTAAGCAAGGGATGTTGGTAAGAGATTCCCTAGGCAACATACTCGAGGCAAGATCTACTGTAACCTTAATTAGAGATGATGTACTTGTAGATTGCGGTTTCTGGGGCGATCATGAAGTACTGTTGATGAGACTCAGAGAAAGAGGAATACTCCCGAAAGACATTGAAACCGTGATATACACCCACCTCCATGATGATCACACAGCGAATAGTTTCTTATTCAAAGAATCGACATTCATTGCACATAAATACGAGGAGATAATTCCAGAAGTTATGGATATAGACTTTATATGGGTAGAGAAAGATCAAAATATCGATGAAGAAATAAGGGTGATACACACACCTGGCCACACTAGAGGTAGTATTTCAATAATAGTTGGTAAAACAGCCATAGTAGGAGATGCGATTCCAACTGAAGACAATTATATTAAATGGGTCCCTCCTGGAGTTAACTACGATCCTAAAGTCGCGATTTCAAGCATGAAAAAGATAGTAGATCAAGCAGAATTCATAATACCAGGTCATGACAGGTCTTTTAGGGTAAGGAAAAAAAATGGATTCTAAAGAAAAATACGCATTCAAAAGAAAAATAGAAGAGTTAGAAGAGAAAAGCGGTAAGGGTACAGAATTAATAAGCCTATATATCCCTCCAGGCAGAGCAATAAGTGATGTGACATCTCAACTTAAAGAGGAATATTCTCAAGCCGCGAATATTAAGTCAAAAAGAACAAAGAAAAACGTTCAAAGCGCGTTAGAAATAATATCACAGAGATTGAAGATGATAGATAAATTACCGGAAAATGGGTTGGTCATATTTTGTGGTACGGTGACAAAAGGAATAACTGAAGATATGGAGATTCATCTGTTGGTTCCTGTAGAGCCTCTGCAGATGCAGACTTATAGGTGCGATTCAAAGTTTTTCTTAGATCCTCTCAAAGATATGATTGAAGAAAAGGATACATATGGACTAATTGTATTGGATAGAAGAGAGGCAACCGTAGGAATTCTAAAGGGAAAAAGGATTGAGGTAATGAGCAAACAGACATCAGGTGTGCCAGGAAAATTTAGAGCAGGTGGACAATCTGCTCCTAGGTTTGAGAGATTGAGGGAATGGGCAGCTCACGAATTCTTTGTAAGAGTTGGAGAAAGAGCTAGCGAGATTCTATTGCAGATACCAGATCTTAAGGGAGTTTTGGTAGGAGGACCAGGACCTACCAAAGAAGAGTTTGTTAAAGGAGACTACCTGCACCACGAAATAAAACAAGAGGTAATAGACGTTTTAGACGTAGGATATACGGGAGAATACGGCATACATGAACTTGTAGACAAAGCAGAGGACGTTTTCTCAGATTTAGAGATTATAAAAGAGAAAAAGCTTGTCCAAAGATTTTTTGAAGAGTTGGCAAAAGGAACTGGTTTGGCCATCTATGGACTAGATGAAGTAAAAAAATATTTGGAGATAGGCGCTGTGGATACTCTCATTTTATCAGAAGGTTTGCGCATGAAAAAGATTTTGTATGAATGTCCCTCTTGCAGTAATAAGTCAGAGAAGATAGTAAAAATAGAGACAAAAGAGGACTTGCAATGCGAATGTAATTCAATACCGGAAATAAAGGATGAAATAGACGTCGTTGAGGAATTGACCAAGATATCAGAGGAATTGGGAACCAAGGTATATTTTGTATCCACAGATACTGAAGAGGGCTCTCAGATAGCCAACGCCTTCAAAGGAATTGCAGCAATCTTAAGGTATAGACCTGCGTAACCGAGGTGAATAGGTTGGATCCATTAAAACCATTTTTTAAAGAAGCAAAAGATATGTTTAGTAAATATGATCCAGAAATTTCATTTTCTGAACCTCCGGACGCCAAACTAGGCAATCTCTCAACCACTTTTTGTTTTGAACTCGCAAAAAAATATAGAAAATCTCCTAAGGAATTGGCTGAGGAAATCGTTGAATCTCTTGATTTAAAACTTTTTGATAATATCTCTGACGTAAGAGCCGTAAATGGTTACATTAACCTATTTTTCGATTCAAGATCTCTCTCAGAACTTACGATGAAAACTGTTTACGAGTATGGGGATGAATACGGGAAGACTAAAGAGAGATCTGGATATGTGATATTGGAACATACCAGTGCGAATCCAAACGGTCCTCTTCACATAGGACATGCCAGAAACACTATAATTGGAGATACAATTGCAAGACTCCTTTCCTCAGTTGGATATAATTTGGAAAAACAGTTTTACGTCAATGACATGGGAAGACAGATAGCAGTGGTTGTTTGGTACTATCTAAAAAAAGGCATTCCAAAAAGTGAGGAAAAGTTTGACCACGTTATATCAAGCATATATGTAGAGGCTAATAGGGAGTTAGAAGAGAACCCTTCTCTAGAGAAAGAAATAATTGATATTGTAAGAAAATATGAAAATAAAGAACCAGAAATAGAATCAGTTTTTAAAAAAATTGTTGATCTATGCTTAAAATCTCAAAAAGAAACCCTTGAGCAAATTAATGTTAGGCATGATAATTTCGTGTGGGAAAGTAAGTTTGTATGGGAGGGCAATATCTCAAAAGTACTCGATCGGCTTAAAGAAAGCAATTATGCCAAGTTAGATGGTTCTTTTTCATTGAATCTTAGTGAATTTGGAATAGAGAAGGATTTAGTACTTTTAAGAGAAGATGGCACAACTTTGTACCCACTGAGGGATATTGCATACCATCTCTGGAAGTTAGAAAAATCCGATTTAGCAGTTGATATACTCGGCTCGGATCATAAACTTCCTTTCAATCAATTGATACATGCAATAAAGATTTTAGACTATGAAAAAATTCCAGAAGCAGTCTTTTACGAGTTCATCTCTCTACCTGAGGGGGCAATGTCTACCAGAAGAGGCATCTACATATCCTTGGATGATCTGATAATCGAGGCAATTAACAGGGCTTATGCTGAGGTAAAAAAGAGAAGATCAGACATAAGCGAAGAAGAAATGGAAAAAATATCTAAGATAGTTGGTATCGGGGCAATTAGATTTAATATCGTTAGAATTGCTCCAGAAAAGCCTATTACTTTTAAATGGGAAGAAGCCCTAGATTTTGAGAGACAGGGATCACCATTCATTCAGTATGCCCATGCAAGGGCATGTAAGATACTCGAAAAAGATTCCATACCCGGCATAGACGAGATCGACATTTCATTATTAAAAGATAACTACGAAATTGACCTGATAAAACAAATATCTAAACTACCGCAAATTGTTTTGGAAAGTGCCGTTTATTACAAACCCCATTTACTTGCTAATTATGCTCAAGAACTTGCAACACTATTTAACAGATTTTACAGGTTTTTACCTGTCTTGAAGGCGAAGCCTGATCTAAAAAAAGCGAGATTGGCCTTAGTATACTGTTCTAAGGCAACCTTGAAAAATTCATTGAACATTTTGGGTATAGAAGCGCCAAAGTCTATGTAATTAACTCTGGTGGGACGTCTTGGATAACATGATCCGCTGTATTTTTTAGGGCAGCGCTAAATCCGGGTTCTGTACCATAAACCACCGTTTCCATGCCATTTTCCTTTGCTTTCATCAGCAAAGGAAGGAAGTCTGCATCTCTAGTTATTAAGGCTAACATATCTATATGGGGATTGTATATTATCTCCATTGCATCTACAGTCAAGTATACATCGATATCTCCAGTAGTTACAACCGGCATGAAACCTTGATTTATTATTGCCTCGACCAACTTATCGGATGCATATTGGTTCAAAAATACCTTCGCGATCTTAATATCTCCGTATTGCTCTATAATTTTCCTTACTTTCTCTAAATTAATGTTAAATTCTTTTCTAAGCATGTTCGGACCATCAACCAAAATGGCTATACGTTTGCCAATCACCCTTCGACCAATAATATCCTTAACTCTACTAATTCTACCAATTCTTTCTAACGCCATCATTACAACTCCAGTGTTAAAGTGTACCAACGTCTTCATAAACTCTTTGCGTGTACAATGTTGTATACTCTCTTGGTGTTTTCATCTGTTATCTCAGAAATTTCTTGAAAAGAAATTTCACGTAATTCTGCCACCTTTTTAACTGCTTCTTTTACGAAAATAGGTTCATTTCTCCTTATATTCCTAAAAGGAGATAAGCAAGGACTATCCGTCTCTAAAACCAAGTTTTCCAAGGGAGTATGTTTTGCTATTTGTTGATGATGTTTTACGTAGCATACAAGCGTTGGTATGGATACGTAAAATCCTAATTCTGAAATTTCCCTGACTGTTTCTTCATCTCCACTGTAACAATGGAATATGACATTGACATTTGAGTCTTTCACGACATTTAATGCCTCCCTCTCAGACTCCCTTGCATGCACGACTAAAGGAAGGTTCAGATCTTCGGCAAAGTTAAGAAAATTTGCTAGAACTTTCACTTGCTTTTCCCTCCCTTTCTCGTGTTTTACCTTATAAAAATCAGTTCCAACCTCTCCTACCGCCACTATTTCGTTTTTTATCTCTCTTATATGGTTCATATGGTATTCCAATTCTCTCTCGCTAATATTAGCGGTATAAGCAGGATATATTCCAGCGGTTACATATATAAAGTCTAAATAACTTTTTCTCAGTTCCAAGGTTTTTAATAATCCTTCAATAGATACTGCGGAAGTTACTATTCCACTCAACTCCTTTTTAGATCTCTCAATAATCTCATGTATGTCCTTACTGAATTTTGGAGAGTTCAAATGACAGTGAGCATCCATCATTGTATCACGCAACATTAGGTCGAATTCCACCTTCTGAACGCACAACAATCGAAGATTGTTGGCGCGCCGAGAATCGAAGATTCTCGTGCGAGGTGGATCATCAGGTCGAGTTGCTTCGCAACTCAACATCTTGCTTAGGAGATGCCCTACCTCCGAAGGAGGTGGTGCCTTTGATCCACCTTTAATAAAGGCGGAGGTCGAGTTGCTTCGCAACTCAACACCTCAATAGGATCTTGTGTTAGATGTTTAACAGCAACCTTTTATAAAGGTTGATTGTTTCCACCTTCTGAACGCACAACAATCGAAGATTGTTGGCGTCAGTTAATCAAATGAAGAGGAATTATATGACTTTCACAGACGGGTTTGATTTCACTCTATTTATAGAAGATGTGATCAGCGATTTTATTAAGCAAACTCCCTACTTTCAAAAGTTTGAGGTTGATAAAATAATAATACTTACGGGCAGAGGAAAAGCAAAATACGGGAAACTCGCTGAAACATGGCCCGAGAAAACTTTAGAAAGATATAATCTGAACTTAAACGGTGAAAAATACGCGATTAAATTTTATATCCCCAGATTTTTAAGGCAAAAGGGTAAAGAAAGAATGCAAACTGTAGTGCACGAGTTATACCATATATCACCTGAATTTGATGGTAAATTAAATGTATTAGACCATAAAGTAAAGAAATGGCATGGAGGCAGCAAAAAGGCATACAACAAAAAAGCAATGGATTTTGTCGAAGAATGGTACAAAACTACCAATAGAAAAGACCTTCTTGAATTTTTGGATATGCCTCTGAAAGAAATTTATGAAAGGTATAAAGGAATTAAAGGCAATTTTTTAAGAAGAAGGAGATCAAGATGGTTAAGCAAATTGACGGACCGACACTAAAGGCGTGCCTTGATGCCAACGAAAGAATGATAATCGTAGATGCGAGAGCACCGAAGGACTACGCTAGGGGGCATTTGCCGGGTGCAGTCTCGCTAAAGCTGGCTGAGGTAGAAATCCGTGCCAGTGACCTTCTGGAAAAAAGTGCATCCATCGTGGTCTACAGTAACGATGCTGATTGTCCAGCCAGCGGTCTGGTAGCGGTCAAACTGGAAGAATTGGGTTACGAACCTGTCTACAACTACAACCCTAGCTATGCTGATTGGATAGCCAGAGGTTATCCGGTTGAGTCCGATTAGCAACCCATGAGATCTTTAAAGACTAAAGAATATGTGATAATAGATCTCAAATAGTTAAATAGGAAACCTGAAAAAGAGCACAAAAAATAATTTCAGGAGTATGATTCGCTGATGCAATTACCTTTCATAGCGTTTTTAGCATTTTTGGGCATGCTTGGTGTCTCACAGGTATACCCAATCGTCAAGCACTTTGCGGTTGATAGATTTGCTGCCGCGCCACAACAGGTAGGTATCTTTGTTTCATCAGCATTAATTGCTTATGTAATATTCGCTCCAGTATGGGGGGCTGTATCCGACAGCATCGGAAAAAGAAGACCTTTAATTGTATCCGGCTTTCTGCTCAGCTCTGTCTTTATGCTTTCGCTGAGTTTTGCAAACTCTCTTACTCAACTTTATTTACTGAGATTTTTAGAAGGTGCTTTTACGATAATGGCTCTTTCTTTGCTTATGACTATGGTTTTGGACGTAGTAGAAAAAACAGGATATGGAAAGGGCATGGGAATCGTCGGCGCGGGAATAATGTTCGGAAATACTTTTGGAATCTTCATTGGCGGAAGACTTGGAAAAGTTAGCGTTGTATACCCTTTTTATTCGGCATTCTTCATTCTTTTTATTTCTTGCTTATTCTCTTTTTTATTCCTGAAGGAGACGCAAATCAACAGGTCTAAGTCATTTACCGAAGCAGTAAATCTGTTAAGAGAAGAAAAAAGGCTGGGTATACCTTATTTTTACGCTTTTCTGGAGAGGCTCGGAGCTGGCGTGTACGTTAGTTTGCTCCCACTTTATCTTGGTAGCGTGCACGAACTCGACCCAGCCAAGATCGGCATATATCTCGCTACATTTATGCTTGTGTTTTCAATTTTCATGTATCCTTCGGGCATTCTGACGGATAGAATCGGAAGAAAAATCCCCTTAATAAGTGGTGGTTTTCTTTACGGTGTTTTTATTGCGTCGTCTGGTTTTCTGAGCATAGAAGTCCTGCTGGTTTTGATGATCCTCGTAGGAATTGCGGCTGCAGTTTTGTACCCGCCGACCTTCGCACTTGTAGGGGATACAACAAGAGCGGAAAAAAGAGGCATCGCAATAGGCGGAGCAAATTTGTTTGGCTCAGCCGGGTTTGCAGCAGGACCAGTGTTTTCCACGACTTTATTAAACTATGTCGACTATGGAATCGCTTTCTTAGTAATCGGTGTAATAATCGCTACAACAGTTCTAATCTTGGCGCAGATTATGAGAAAGATGTAATCCAACCACCTTCTGAAAGGTGGATCATCAGGTCGAATTCGCTAACGCGAATTCAACACCTCAAATAGGAATAAAGAAGATAGAAGACATTATGAACGCACAACAATCGAAGATTTCAACAATAACTTATGTTAGATGTTGCACTGCTACGCAGTGCTACCAAATGATCGACCTTTTTGAAGGTCGAGGTGGATCATCAGGTCGAATTCGCTAACGCGAATTCAACACCTCAAATAGGAATAACGAAATAATTGACCTAAAAAAGCATAAGAACCGATCTACCTCCGAAGGAGGTAGTTCCTTTGATCAACCTTTATAAAAGGTGGAGGAGGTACCTTTTTGAGCGCCCCTTTAGAAGAAGACATTGTGATGTTCTACCTCGAAGAGGTAGTACCTTTTTGATCAAACTTTTTGGAAAAAGTTTGAGTGGGGCCGCCGAGATTTGAACTCGAGTCCAGTAGCTTTTCGCTTAAGAGTCCCGAACCACCGAGGATAGCCAAACTACCCCACGGCCCCTTTCATAGTTGATAGATCCAAAGGATATATAAGTTATTCAGTTTAAGATTTGAATATGAATATTCAAGACTTTTACAACCTTATGCAAGATATTCCAGGAAAATTGATTATCGCTGGTATAGTTTTGATCCTCATCGGAGAATATTTTAAAAAAGGAGTGATAGAGGGTATTGGTGGTTTAATTGTTCTAGCCCCAGTCTCATATATTTTTTACCTCTACGTAATCTCAGTAAAAAAAATAACCATATGGGTCGTGATATTTTTCCCACTTGGTACATTAGTAATATGTGTAATAGGATACTTCAGCTTCAGGAGATTTCTCTTCCCATAAAATTCCTAAGATAGTGGGATTCATTCGCCTCAAGCACGCCTTTTATATCTTCTTTAGATAATGCAACATCAAAAATCAAAAATCCTCGCCTAGTTAATTCCGATAGGGTTTCATCTATCGTGTTCTCTGTCTGTAACTTCTTAAGCATTTCATTCTCAATATTTCGCAATATTTCTGCTCTTTTTTCCTCTAAGTCTCTTTTATTATGGTTTAGTGTTTCAATCTCGCTTTCGATAGCTTTTTTATTTATTAAATATTCAGTAAAATCTATTTCCCCATTTTCAAAATTCTCTTCCAATTTAACTTTATCCCCTATCATGGAGATTATTTTCCGATCTATTTCATCCGCTTCTCTCGATAGTTTTTGATACAAGTTTCTTTCATCTTCACTAGAATTTGTCAAAAGATTGGAAAGACTTTCGTACAGGAGGATCTGATTTGACATTGTGTTTATGGATGCCTCTATGGGATCTTTTATTAATACACGGCTCACCTTATATCCGTACCATTTTAGCATATTGTCAGCATCTCCATCCACTCCGAGGAGACATACTTTTCGAGTATTAACATCTTTCAAGAATTTGTAGTCATCACTAACAAGGGTATCTTCTCTAAGCAATACCATCATTCCCAATTCTCCACTGAGTGCTGTTCCAGTTAGTGGTTTATCGTTAACATCTACTACCATCATTCTCATATCTTTTTTTGACATAAAACTTCTTATTAATACCTCACTGGTCTCAAAAGGAGATCTTGGGGGATATCTTTCTACATTTATTCCTAACTTAACTAGATCTGTTTCTGCATCTTCCATGGCTCTTTCTGGCTCTCCTACTAAAATTGCACGTTTAACACCTAGTTTCATTAGTGTCTTTCCGGCATCGCGGTCAATAGGTCTTGAAGAGTATATTATAATCTTATTTTCTCTCTCAGTCACCTGGTCTCCAGAGAATGTCCCGAGTTCATTTCCTGTTCCAACATCATAAAGGGTTACTGTTCCATCTTTGTATCTACGGTATATCTTACTTGGATCTAATTCGATAGACCTTAATGGTCTTACATAAAGTAGGGGAACCCCTAATTTTGATGCAAGAGAAGATGCAACCAGAGAATCTGCAAAACTATCTCCATAACTCATTACCACTGTATTAGATCCCTTATTCCAGAATTTTAGAGCAACCTTTTGGGCTGTTTCAAATCTTGTGGGACCCCAAATTCTTTCTATGCGCACGTATTTTTTGAGTTCTTCTTCGATATTATTTGAAACCGCAACTGGTCCGCCTATGATAAATAGTTTCTCAGGCTTCATCTGTTGCAACACATAAACTAACCTCCAATCTAAGAAGTTATTTGAAGTCACCAAAATAGGGGTGGAGGAGAATACTGATGCAGAAGATCCTACCAAGGCATCTGCAAAGGGATCTTCAGTGACCAATATTATATTTTGGGAGAAAGAGACAATTGGTATGAAAATAAGCATAATGAGAGGTATAATAATAGAAATTGAGAACCTAATTTTTATCACCTTATGAATCTGTCCTATCAGCATCTGTATTATTATCATTCACTTCGAAGCGTTCTGAGAGGTATATCATGTTGGTTTTGCCCCATCTCTCCTTCCGAATTAGACCCCGTACTTCTAATTCGGTTATTAATCTGCTCAGTTTAGCCTTGGAAAATCCAGTTATTTCTTGTAGATCTTTTTGAGTTATCTCTTTTCTCTCCATAATCTCCTCCATTACTATCTTCTCATCTCCTTTCAACAGCGTTAGCGTAATGCTTGGTTCACCCCTCTCAATTTTGTTCATCAACTCCTCTATTATAGATTCTTTCTCTTTCAACTCCTCTTTTAGGAGATTAATTTCATTGATTTCTTTTAAATCATTCCCCCCCTCTCTATGCCTCACCAAATCTTTAACCTGTCCTATATGGTAGTCTAACTCCGTTCTTAACTGTACGAACCTTCCATGATACGTAAATAAAAAGCCTAAGAAGACCAAGACCACAAGACCAAATACCATGTATATATAAAATGGAATTCCTGTCTTGATTGGTAAAGGCTTTGTGGGGCTAAATATAACGAAGGCGTTTACGTTCTCCAAATCACTCAGATCTTTCCAGTTCCATACGAGGACACTTCTGTAAGTATCAGTATCTATGTACATTTGATCAGGCGTAGGATTGAAGGGTGGTGGAGCATTTTCGGTCAAGGCTCCGAACATTAGCATATCTCTTGGTAGTAGTACGGTTAATCTTAGAGAGTCTATTTTTGGGGCAGGAGTATAACTAAACCTAAATATAAAATTCTCTCCAAGCTTTCCAATCAACCCCTTTGCTTTGAATTTTAAGGCTATTTTAACTGAATCGCCCTTTTCTAAAGGTGAATCAAAATAAAACGTTATTATTGAACTCCATTCACTAGTTGATACACTGTATTTGGAGATTTTTTTAGAAGTTTTTTGAAGGAGTACGTCTGAGATTATGTTTGGAATTGTGTAATTGATTTTTTCCATGGAGGTATTGCCTGTGTTTATGAGAGCGATATTTACGACTTCACTAACCGTTCCATTTTCGCCGACATCAGCAAGAATGTTGCAATCCTCGATTCTGTAATCATACGACAATGCTACTTGTCCAAGAATAATCACCATAAAAAAGCAAAACCGTTTCATCTTTCAACACAAAGAGAATTCAGTATCTTAGTACTATAAAAAACCCTCGCTTTGAAACGAAAATGATATAACTCCGACGAATGACGAATATATGGGGGCTTATATGATAAGTAGTGCCGCTGAAAAACTGGCGAAAGAAATGGCAGGTGAGATAACATTATCCAATGAGCCTGGAAAGACCTTAAAAAAATGGAGAGAGATATTTGAGATAACCCAAACCGACTTAGCCAGACACCTTGACACTCATCCTTCGGTGATAAGCGATTACGAAAGCGGTAGGAGAAAATCTCCCGGAGCATCAGTAATAAAGAAGATTGTAAATGCTCTGATCGAAATAGATTATAAGAGAGGTGGGGAAATAACAAAGGCTTTCGAATCTTTGTTGATCGGCAAAGTAAAAACTGAAGCAATCATAGACATCAAAGAATTTAGTATTCCTGTAAAGGTTTCTGAAGTTCTAGAGGCAATAAACGGAGAATTGCTCGCAAATAGAGATCAGTTATCAAGAGAATTATATGGGTACACCATAATCAATAGTCTAAAGGCGATTTTAGAATTTTCTTCAGATGAGTTCATAAGGTTGTATGGATGGACGAGTAGAAGAGCCCTTATTTTTACTCAGGTTACTGCAGGTAGATCACCTATGGTAGCGATAAGGGTCTCTCCTATGAAGCCAGGTGTGGTAATACTCCATGGAGTAGAGAAGATGGACGAACTTGGTTTAAGAATAGCGGAGATAGAGAAGATACCTTTAATTATTTCTCGTTTGCCTTTGGATATGTTGGTTAAAAACCTTAGAAAGATTGGGTGAAGGAATTGAAACTTCTCAAAGAGTTGATAGAAGGTAAAATAAAGACGCATGAACTCGAAAAATTTGTCTCCCATAGCGAAGCCGTCAATATTAGAAGGAAGTATCTAGAAGAGATATTGAATATAGACTTGAGAAATATAGGTAGTTTTATTATAAATGCCAAAATAGCTTCTCATTTTAATATTGAACATATGATAGGAGCCGTACAGGTTCCCTTAGGCATTGCAGGACCTATAAGAATAAATGGAGATTATGCAAAAGGAGAATTTTATCTACCTCTGGCAACAACCGAAGGCGCATTAGTTGCTTCCGTAAACAGAGGTTGCACCATAATTAATGCCTCTGGAGGCTCACATACCAAAATACTTGAAGATAAAATGACTAGAGCACCTGTTTTTCAGGCAAAAAACCTTCAACAGGCTATTAAATTTAAAGAATGGGTATATGAAAACTTTGATAATTTAAAGAGAGAGGCTGAAAGCACAACAAGACATGGAGAACTTAAAGATGTGCGCGCATGGATAGTTGGCAGGACTGTGTTCCTAAGATTTTCTTACGACACAAAAGACGCCATGGGTATGAATATGGTAACTATCGCGACTGATAAATGTGTTGATTTTATTGAAAAAAACTTTCCTATTAAATGCATATCTTTGTCTGGAAATCTATGCGTTGACAAAAAACCATCAGCCTTAAATTTGATTCTTGGCAGGGGGAAAACAGTTATCGCTGAAGCATTTATATCTGAAGAAGCGATTAAAGAGGGATTAAACACTTCTTCTAATTTATTAGCAGAAGTAAACTATAGAAAAAACCTTATCGGATCAGGTTTGGCAGCTTCTTATGGATTTAATGCCCATTTTGCCAATATCATTGCAGCGATGTTTTTGGCGACTGGACAAGACATCGCCCAAGTTGTGGAGGGAAGTCAAGGTTTCACTCTTGTAGAGAGAGATGAAGATGGTGTTTACATTTCAGTTACTATTCCAGCGCTAGAAGTTGGTACTGTCGGAGGTGGTACAAGACTAGAGACTCAGAGAGAGTGTCTGAAGATCCTTGGAATAGAAGGAGGACTGGCTGGTGAAAATACTAAAAAATTAGCAGAGATAATTGCGACAGGAGTATTAGCAGGAGAAATATCGTTAATTGGGGCCTTAGCAGCAAAGGAACTTGCGTTTTCTCATAGGTATTTGGCCAGGGGAGAATAGAGGAGGAATAAATATGGAAGTTTGTGATTTGTTAGTTATAGGAGGGGGACCAGCGGGTTTGACCGCTGCAATATACGGTGTAAGAGGGGAACTTCATACGGTAGTTCTAGAGTCAGAGATGGCTGGTGGGCAGATGAATCTCAGCGGGAGGATAGAGAATTATCCCGGTTTTGAATCAATAACCGGACATGAACTTTCTCTAAAGATAAAAAAACACGCAGAAAATTGCGGCGCCATTATAAAATCTCCTGAAATGGCAACAGAAATTGTTTTTGAGGATAATTACATAATCGTAAAAAGTGAAAAAAGGTCTTACAAGTCAAAATCATCCATAATTGCCTCAGGAGTTAGACCCAAAGAATTAGGAGTTCCAGGAGAAAAATCTCTTACAGGAAGAGGCGTAAGTTATTGTACAGTATGCGATGCGCCTTTTTTCAAAGGTAAGAGGGTTGTAATGGTTGGAAGGACCATGCCTGCGGTTTTAGGTGCACTAACTTTAGAAAAGATAGCATCTGAGGTCAAGTTATTGGTAAAAGGGGAAAAACTCTTGGCAACAGCAGGAGAATCTCTGATGCAAAGATGGTTGGAAAATAGTAGTGTAGAAACTCTTTGGAACACAGGAGTTAAAGAGATTTTGGGAAGTACCCATGTAGAGGGTGTTTTGGTTCAAGACAAGGAAAAAGAATACATTATTGAAACAGACGGTATATTCATACAATCTGGAAAGGCGCCAAACAGTGAGATCGCCAAAAAGGCTGGTATAAAGGTTGATAAGAAAGGATTCATTCTGGTTGATCCAGATATGAGAACAAACAAGGATGGAGTTTTTGCTTGCGGCGATGTTACTGGAGGAGTGATGCAGTTAACAGTTGCAATGGGCGAAGCCACAATAGCGGCTATTAATGCCTATAATTATTGCTGTGAATTTAACAGGAATGTGCTGGGCGAACCATGTTGAAGCACTTTTTTTTCGGATTTTTCTTTTTATCCCTAATTTTGCCGATTTTTTGCTTGGAAAAAGCGCCTGAATTTGGTAAACCAGTAATTGTTGCCTTGAACTCGACTTTGGAAATCATTTTTATGGATGAGAGTACAGTTTTTGCTAGGGAGACCGATAACATCTTTTATGTCCACGGAAAGAGCAACAAGACGAATATTTCCTACAAATTACCGACTAAAACAGACATGGTAAGACTATATGCAAACAGAGACGTAAAACAGAAAATAGATTATGAGATGAGGAACTCTGAGATAACATTTTCACTAGAAAATTTTGTTATGGGGGAATTTCGAACTATTACATTAGAATACGTTTATAAAATTAATCCAGAAAGGAAAGATGTTCTTTTTCTTTTCTTTCCCGTGGGGAAATATAACTCAGGCAGGATACTAATTCCTCCCTTAAACTTAGCGAGATTTTCTCTTGTGACTTTCATACAATTACCTCCAAACAACCAACCAAGAGTTAAAAATGGAAATCCTATTCAAATCGGTGAAACATGGTACCTTCATTATAAGATAACAAAAATAAGTAAAAATTCATTTGAGTACCTTTTCGTAGATTACGGTAATTTTAATCTCATAGAGAAGAAAAAAAGAGAAATATACCTATATTTGATGGCATTTTCAGTTTTATTCATTATTTACTTGATTTTTTATTTTTATAAGAGGGAAGGATTAGACATCGCAATACTCCAAGCAAAAAATAAGGCAATCAAATCAAAAATAGATAGACTCGAAGAAGAGTTCAAATCTAACAAAATATCAGAGGAGATATACGAAAAAAGAAGGAAAGACATAGAAAAAGAGTTAAAGAATATTGAAAAAAAGATGAGGAGAAAAAGATGAGAATACAGTTTATTTTACCAAAAATTATTTTAAAAAAAATTACTTTACCCAAATTTAATTTAATCAAGTCTATTTTATTCTCATTTATTTTTTTCTCATTTATTTTATCTACAGTCTCAATTTCTACGGGGAGCGCTTTGGAAAACCAGACCAATCTTACTTATCCTCAAGTTAATCTTAAGATGGATAGAACGATAACTGTTGTAGATGGTAAGGTTATTACTGAAGAGAAAGTTAAAATAAAGAATACAGGCATACAGAATATAAACGGCAGGTATTGGACATTCTCTTTGAATAGCGAGGATATTAAGATTTACGACTCCATAGGAGAGTTACCGACAAAGAGAGAAGTTAAAAAAGAAGGAATAGATATCATCTGCACCTTTAGATATCCTGTGAAACCAAATGAGACCTACACTTATACCGTCAAGGAAACTAGAAGAGATATTTTAACCAAATCAGATGTATTGAACGAATATCTAAGATCTCTTGAAAACAAATATGAGAGAGGTGAGATATCAGAAGAAGTTTATAGGGATCTTTCAAGGCAATATGAAGAAATTTTAAAAAATAAGGATGTATGGGTCCTCTATAATTGGATATCGACCATATACCCGTTTCCAACCTATGACGTTACCACGGAGATAATATTGCCTAGAGAATCAAAAATTTTAAAAGCAGAACCAAGACCCTATGAATTAAAAGAAGATGAGATGGGGATTTTAATAACTTATAAAGCGGAATACATTCCTCCAAGTCAAAATCCTCCCATTACTATAATTTTCAAGGCACCTCTTGGTTTAAGCATCAAAGATAGGATTTCTCTCTTAAAGTCTGCTCCACCATACTATGTGCTTTCTTTTGTTTTGCTGGTGATTGGATTAATTTTGCTGCTTTATGCCAAAAAAAAGGGATGGTTGGAAGAATCAAAAGAAATAGACGAATCTCTTAAAATTTTTGAAGAAAAATATGAGAAGGGAGAAATATCGAAGGAGTTATATAGAGAACTGAGGAAAGAATACAAAGCAAAAAAAGAAAAAGAAGAGGAAGTAGTAAGGAAACAAATAAAAGAGTTAAATGAGAGATACAAAAGAGGTAAAATATCAAAAGAGACCTACAATAGACTTAAAAAAAGTTTAGAAGAAATTAAACGTAGAAATTGAATATTAATTCTCTAGTCATCCCCCAAGAGAGGAGAAAAATTACCCATATAAGTCCGTATCCAACAAATTCTATTATCACTGTTAAGAACACTCGGTAAGGAATTCCTTGTCTTCTTGTTCGTGATCTTATCCTCCTTACCGGGTTTCTTGTATGAAGATGCAGTCTAATCATCAATGCAACTGTAAGGAGAAATAATGTCAGGAAAACAAGGCTCTCCTTCATATATGTGATTTCTAGCGCCTCTATTAGTCCACTGAACTTTGGAGAAATTGTTTGTAATGAAAGAAAAGTCTCGTATCCTTTTAATACTCCAATTCCAGTGAAAACTGCGATTAAATATCCAAAATATCCTACCAAAGATCCGATCAAGGATGTTATATAGAATTCGCTCTCCTTGTTTTCCATGATTTTTGTAAATCTTGTTTTTTCTCCGAATATTGTAGATATTATCAGTAATATACTTGCTATTACACATATGGTGTACCCTCCAATTGCCATTGGAACAGAAGCGCCGTGAAAGATACCAAAAAACTTGTAGTAATTTGGGAGGTCTGGCGGGTATAGTACCACATAATCACCTTACTAATTTTTTCTTTACGGAATTCAATTCTTTTTTATATTTTTTTACTAATTTTTCGTACATATCTTTGTTTATTTTTTCCTCATCCATTAATATTTTTAATTCATTCAATAAACTTTCCAGTTCAGTTTCTCTTAACAAATAATCAATTTCAATTTCTTTCTCTTTAGTAGTTCTAAAAGACATAAATGCACCAATTATATAAAAAAATACCCCAAGCCAAATAAAATTTGCAAATGGTATCGTCTTAATCTTTATAGGAGCGTATAAATCTGTTCCATGCAAAGAGGTGGTTCCTTGAAATATAATATGAATATCTATCGGTATTGTCCTGTATATAAGCGTATGAGTTAAGTAACCCCACTTTGGGACTCTGTAGTTTCTCAATTCTGCAACACCCGTTTTAACTAATTTTTCGCCATTGAATATCTCTATATACGCTTTTTCTGTAACCAAGGCCGGACTGGTTTTCTTGTCAAATCTATCTACCTTTATAGAGTAACCTTCTACGTCAAGAACCGTTCCTTCAAGGAAATTATGTTCAATTTCTGTGGACAACGTGGTACTTAATATAGCGCCCAAGAGTATGAGGATGGTGCCTGTATGAATCAGTTGAAAACCATAGCTTCTTATAGTCTTATCCAAATCTGCTGAGTAAGTCTTGAAGAATCTTATAACTAGGCTTATGAGGGCGAAAAACAAGATTATGTATGAGGCGTTTACTATTGGGTCGCTTACACGTATGATTTTTGCTCCCAAAATTGATATCAGGAGACCAGATATAGTCAATCCCATGGAATATTTCCAATCAAGTAGACCTATGGTTAAACAGACAATCATGCACAAGATCAGAAGATATGTGTAGGGTAAAGTAGCCCTATTAAACCAATAAGGCTCTTCTGGGTGCATAAAAATTCCGTAGATTGAGACCGCAGTTAATATCAAAAAGACTCCAATCGTCAAGCCATAGGCAGATAAGGTTATATCCTTTGTGATCTCCATGTTTGACTCAAAGATCTTCAGAGTTAAAAGGTTTATGGAGCCGATATATGCCCCTTATATCAACAATACTCAGCAGCGCTTCTTTAGGCACATTATTTTTAGGAGTAGTTTTGGGTTTAACTTATGTTTTTAAAGAAACAGAAGATTTCAAAAGATTTTCAAATATTTTAGGTCTAATCTCATTTTTGTTGGTTACTTTGCTATCTTTACTCCTTTTTTATTATTTCTTGACCGATAACTTCGGAATACTATACGTTTACAAATATTCTAGCACTGATCTTGAGTTTTATTATAAAACATCCGCTTTTTGGGCAGGCAGAGAGGGAACACTACTACTCTGGATCTGGTTCATTCTTATTTCATATGTTTTCCTCCTTAGAATGGAATCTAAAAACGAATTTGTGTACGAGACCACTAAAGTGTTCACTCTTTTGATCGCCTTAGGCTTTATGATAGCGATGAAAAAATATAGCGATCCCTTTCAGACAATTTTTCCTGCACCAAAAGTAGGTTACGGCCTAAATCCATTACTGAGAGATCCGTGGATGATCATACATCCGCCAATTACCTTTATAGGATATGCTGGTGCCTCGGTACCATTTGCTGCTTGTATTTCTCATATTTCATATATCATGAGGGGACGTATTAAAAAAGAAGAGATAGATAATCCAAACATAGACTGGGAAGAGATCGCTAGACCGTTTGCAAGATGGGGCTGGCTTTTCTTGGCTTTAGGCATAGCCATTGGCGGTTTTTGGTCCTATAAGGTACTTGGATGGGGAGGTTTCTGGGCTTGGGATCCCGTGGAAACCGCCTCTTTGGTGCCTTGGTTGGCTTGGTCTGGGTATCTACACTCTACCACCTTGCTTCGAAGTATGAAGATTAGAGGAGATGAGAGTGCAAAGATATTGAATCCATTATCTATATTCCTCGGAATTCTTTTTTTTCTTCTGGTTATTTTCGCGACTTTAGCAACCAGAAGCGGTTGGTTTAGAGAAATTTCCCCCCATTCTTTTTAAATTACCATCTCTCGTAAAAATCTTCTATTCTTACTGTATCCTCCGGATGAGGAGTAGACACTTCGTGAATAATAAGATTCTCACTCGCGACTATAGAGTGAGGTACTTTAGGTTTTATCCTTACTGTATCGTTAATTCCGAAATATTCTTTTCTGTCTTCAAACTCCACAAATCCAGAGCCCCTTACGATATATAAAGTCTCATCCTTATTGCTATGAAAATGAAAACTTGTTTTATAATCTTCTTTTATAAAGATTTCCTTTGTAAGATATTTTTCTGTGCTTATAAGTATTTTTTCGTATCCCCAAGGCTTATCATTCCTGTTTGCGTACTCCTTTCTCACTTCTTCCAGTTCTTTTGTCGTATCAATCGCCATCCAGAATACGTCTTCTGAATAATATCCAAGTTGTCTATTCTTTGCTAACAAAGGAAATACCGTTTTTTCTATGTCTCCAGACTCAAAACCATCCAGATCTAAGTCTTTTATAAAGTATACTCCGCCATTTATGTAGTAATCGAGCATAGGCTTCTCTCTAAAGGATTTTATGTAAGTATCCCCTAACTCTACTATCCCATAAGGACTCCTCATTCTCGTTACATACATTGTAACGGGATAATCTACAGAAAGAGAGTATTCAATCATTTTTTTAATGTTTAAATCGCACACAACGTCTCCGTTTCTCACTAAGATAGGCCCATCTATATCTGCAAGTCCTTCTCTTATGGCGTTTAGAGTTCCCCTTGGAGCATCCTCTACATAGTATTCTATCTTTAAACCCTTGTAATCAGAGTCAAATCTTTCCTCTATTTTCTCGCTTAAATATCCTGCAAGCAATCTTACTCTCTCTATGCCGGCGCTCTTTAAATCAAACAACTGTTTATCTAAAATGGTATAATTATCTTTAAGCTCGATTAAAGGCTTTGGAGTCTCCTCTGTTAAGGGCTTCAATCTCTTTCCATACCCACCACATAAAATAGCGCCTATCATGTTCTTTAAGGAATAAAAAGACAGATTTAACTGTTTTGGTCATAAAGTAAAACTAGTCAATATATTTTAATATCTCCCTCATATCTTCTATTTTTAAATCAACTATTTCATCCAACTCTTTAATCTTAGAATCATAAGCGATAGAGATTCCAGCCTCCTTCAGCATTTCTATATCGTTCATATGATCCCCTATTACCATAGTTTCTTCTATATTAATGTTCAATTCTTTACAAATATCCTTAAATACTTTTAATTTTCCTAAAGGACCAGGAACATTTAGTTTATAATCTTTAAACTCATTATCATCGTTAAATAAAATATCAGTACAGAAAATGTAATCAAAACCTAATCTTTTTCCAATTTTATTCGCTAATAGGCAGGGAGCCTCCGATATCATGACAATTTTAATATTCTTTCTCTTTAACTCCTTTATAACAAACTCTACGTGAGAATTCATTTTATAATTTTTTAAAGCCTCTTCCAGATCATCTTTTTTTACTCCCTTCTCAATCCAATGTTTTTTATCTTTATCTTTGAGTTCGAAATACGTCATTTTTTTGCTTATGTATGCTTTTACATATTCTTTTGTTAATCCGAGAGAGTCTCTTATTATATTCCAACTGTTTTCCCACTCTATTAGGGTGCCATCAAGGTCAAAAACGATCAGTTTAATGGCCATATCCTTAAAAAGAGAAAAACCTTTTATATTTATTCCCCTTTCATAATGAAGGAATGCATCATGAAATCAGAAGTAAGAGTATTGGAGTTACTGAAAAAATATGAGAAAATGGATAAAGAATCAGTGGGTAAGAAGTTAAGAATGCCGGCACAAACAATAAAATCAGTTTTAGATCATTTAGAAAGTGAAGAATTAATTTTGATCGAAGAAGAGAAGATCGAGATAACAAAAAAAGGATTAGATAAATTAAACGAGTACAAAAGCTATAGGTGAGAGGATGGATGAAATAGAAATGCTTAGATTAAATGCGAGAAGGCTAGAGAATGCTAAAAAAAAATTGACGATCTATTTAGATTAACAGATGAATTGATCGAAATAACGAATAAAATAATCGAGTTTAAAATAATCGATTCTAATGAAGAAGTAGAGAGTAAAGATTTCAGGAAGGAATTCGAAGAGTTATGCGAGAAAGGCATGGAAGTTGCGGAAGAGCATATAAAAAAGTTTGAAGAGGCATGGATAAATTTTGAATATTACAGCAACTCTATACTCAGTTCATTAAAAAAATCGCTCTGCACATAGAAATAGAAACTCCTAGATGATTACTTTCCCATCGAAGATTTCTTCTGGCGAAAGATAGGAAAATTCGCCTCCATACATGCTCAATTTTCTCTTCTAAACCAAAAATAGTCTACGTTACAGAGGGTACTATGATCATCGTAGTCGTTTTTACTACCTCATCCATAGATCTAATTTTGGTTTCTATGATGAAGTCAAGCATCCTAATGTCTTTTGCTGTAACCTTAGCGATGATATCGTAATCACCATAGACCTCATCAGCGCTGATTACTTCGTTCAGTTTGATTAAATCATTTTTGACTTTGGACGTTTGACCCGCCTCTGTATTAATCAATATGTAAGCGCTTATCTCCAACTTATCACCTCATTTAACTATCTTTGAAATTTCTATCTCCAAAATATCACAAGCACCTCTGTTTTTTAACTCAGGAATGAGTTTATTAACTTCTTCTTTGCTTACAACTGTCTCTACGGCATAGTAATTTGTTTTGTAGAGTCTCGATATGGTTGGCTTTTTCATAGCGGGCAGTATACTTATCACATCATCCAAATTATCTTCTGGAACGTTCATAGTCAATAGTACCTTTCCTCTGGCTTCTATAACTCCTAAGAGCAATGTTCTTACTTCTTCTATTGCCTTTCTCTTATTCGGATCTTTCCAACTCTCTTTGTTTGCTATAAGCTTTGTTGTAGACTCTAACAGCGTACCTATCATTTTTAATCCATTTTTCCTTAATGTAGCACCTGTTTCAGTTAAATCAACCACTACATCCATTAATTCCGGCACCTTAGCCTCTGTAGCGCCGTATGAATAGAATATCTTAATTGGTATGCCTAGATTCTCAAAAAATCTTCGGGTTAAGTTTGGATATTCAGTGGTAACCCTGCTATTAGGTACAATCTTGCTTACATCATCTATATCGCTTTCTTCTGGTACAGCCGCTACTATCCTTACCTTTCCCACACCTTGCTTACTGTAAGCGAGATCATCGACCTCTACGACATCTGAACCAGACTCTAAAATCCAATCGTACCCAGATATTCCAATATCAAAGTATCCCTCTTCTACGTACTTGGGTATTTCTTGGGGTCTGAGTATCTTAACACTGTTAATTCTTTCATCTTCTATTTTTGGATTGTATTCTCTATCAGTCCTTTTAATCTCTAGATCTGCCTTTTTAAATAGTAGGAGGGTTTGTTCTTCAAGACTTCCTTTTGGTAATGCTAACCTAAGCATGATCTCACATAATATTGGTCAAATAAAACACTTTCGCTCTCAGGCATATAAAAAAATAACTTTCAGTAATAATTCTTTCAGAAAAATATTAATACTAATAATATAAAATGGATTGAGTGTTCGGAGGTATGTTTGTGAAGACCATAGAAGAAATTAATGAAAGGATAAAAAACGGCGAAGCGGTAGTCGTTACTGCAGAGGAAATGGTAGATATAGTAGACGAGAAAGGAGCAAAAAAAGCATCCAAAGAAGTAGATGTTGTCACAACTGGCACCTTTGGAATGATGTGCAGTTCGGGAGTATTCTTTAACTTCGGTCATGCAGACCCGCCAATAAAGATGGCCAGAGTTTGGATGAATAACGTTGAGGCCTATACTGGAGTAGCAGCAGTAGATGCTTATTTAGGAGTTACACAGCCGAGCATTGATAGATGGATAGAATACGGAGGTGCCCATGTTATAGAGGATCTTTTGGCAGGAAGAGAAATAGAACTTAAGGCAGAAGCATACGGTACTGATTGTTACCCAAGAAAAATCTTAGAGACAATGGTTTCTTTGGAAGAGGTAAACCAAGCAATAATGGTAAATCCAAGAAATGCTTATCAAAAATATGTTGGCGCTACAAACTCAACAGAAGAGAAACTCTACACTTATATGGGGGTGCTTTTGCCGAATTATGGCAACTTAACCTATTCAGGAGCCGGAGAGTTGGCTCCCCTTCCGAATGATCCGAATTACGAGACGATTGGAATTGGAACTAGAATATTTTTAGGAGGGTCGACAGGCTATATAATAGGAGAAGGAACTCAGCACAATCCACAGGGCTTTTTAGGAACTTTGATGGTCAGAGGAAATCTGAAAGAGATGAATTTGGACTTTTTAAAAGCCGCAGTAATGGAGAAATACGGTCCAACCTTGTTTGTGGGATTAGGAATTCCTATACCAATACTTAATGAAGATTTGGCAGAAAAAACAGCCATTAGAGACCAAGATATTAAGGTTAACATCTTAGATTACGGTGTTCCGAGGAGAGATAGACCCGTGATAAAGGAGACTGATTACGAAGAACTTAAGCAAGAGACCATAGAAATAAATGGGAGAGAAGTAAAAACATCTCCTCTCTCAAGCTTCAGGAAGGCAAGAATAATAGCAGAAGAATTGAAGTCATGGATAGAAAATAAGAAATTCTTAGTTTCACTTCCCTTGGAGAAGTTGCCTACTGAAAGATTATTTAAACCCATGGTAATAAAAAAACCACTTCCAACGGTTAGAAATGTCATGAGAAAGGAATTTGTAAAGTGTACGCCTCAAAACGAGATAAAAGAAGTTGCAAAGATTATAGTAGAGAAGGGTTTCGATCACGTCCCTGTCGTTGAAGAAAGTAATAAACTCGTGGGTGTAGTTACCTCTTGGGATATAGCAAATGCTGTAGCGAGCGATAAAAAGAATCTATCTGAGATCATGACATCCAAGGTGATTACTGCTAAAGAAGAGGAGTCTATAGATGTTGTGGCAAGAAGATTAAGCAGACATGATATTTCTGGAGCGCCTGTTGTAGACCTCCAAAATAGGGTCCTAGGGATAGTCACAACGGATGATATTGCGAGATGGTTGGGGGTAGTCTGATGAAAGTATTCCTGTATTTTCCTCCTAAGGTTGTTGGTGAACCTATAATATCTTCTGTAATTCTTGAAACAGGGAAACGCATAAATATACTGAGAGCAGACGTAAATTCCAGTTATGGGGAGATTGTAGCCGATATAGAAGGCAACGAAGCAGAGGCTCTCAAAATTATAGAGAGACTTAGGGATAAAGGTGTCGAAGTTAGCATTTTGGAAAGAGTGGTGGAAAAAGACGATTTATTATGTGTTGATTGCGGAGCATGCGTTTCTTTATGCCCAGTTACTGCGATATACATAGATGAGGGATGGAGTGTTATCGTAGAAGGAGATAAGTGTATCGGATGTAAGATATGTGTAGAGGCTTGTCCTGTTAGGGCAATAAGCATGATCGAGGCATGATAAGAAGGGGGCAACGCACAAATCATAGATTTTGGGCGTGCCAATAATCTTCGATTAGAAGGGGGTAATAATACATTTTATGCTGAAATTATCCTATCTTAACTTATAACCCCCTCTCTACACCCCCATATATGTAGAAACAGCTCTCTTCTATCAGTGATAAGATAATTTTAGATAATATTGCGGATGCAACGAGCCACGTTGCCTTATTACCCCCTTTCTAAACCCCCATAAATTAAAAGAAGAGAGAAAATTATAAAGTTGAGAACGATTTTGACATTTTCAACCGCCCACTTCCACAATCCGTTTACCCATGAGGTTTAGTTTAAATTTTCTGATGGTTTCCGGGGGTATTATTTCGCCTTTCGGACTCTTAAAATACAAAGCATCGAAGGGGCATTGAACGATACAGGCGCCGCATTTCACGCATCGATCAGCTTGCGGCATTGTAGCGATATGTTGAGTTCTATCTACTTCATAGCAATTCCTTGGACATACCTCTTCACAAAAACCAGCCCCCTTGCATTTCTTCTCATCAAGAATTACTTTTAGCAATCTATCTTCATGTAAACTGCCCTTATAAGTAGGAGTACTGCCCAATAAATCAATGCTTACCATGATAACAGCAACGAATGAAAGAAAACCCCAGCTAAAAATAAATTTCCAGGTAAAATCTCCATATAAAATGGAGTAAACAACAAGACCGATTATAATAATACCCCATAAGATTAGCTGAAACCCTCCTCGCCCAAAATTGAAGAAAATAAAACCAATCCTTTCCCCCTCATAACTTAGCCAGTGTCCATAAAAAGTAAAAGGTATAAAGATTAAGAAAGACAAGCCCCAAACAAAGAAAACGAGAGGAAAAACGACTTCACCCCAAAAAGGAATCAAGATGAGAGCCAAGATGAGAGAAACTGGGAATGCCCAAGCAACAGCCATTTCGACACGCTGCATCAAGGGAAACTCCACTTCTCGCATTTCTGGAGTTTTATGTCCTTTTTCTATGAAAACAGGAATATCTTTCGCATAAACTGGTCCCCAGATAACATTCCAACCGGTCTTTTTCTTTATAGTTTTAGCTTCTACACCCGTGGCAGCAAGCGGTGGCAGTATCACATTTCTGTGATCGACAAGTTCTTCAATTCCGCTGGTTTTTACTACTGATATAACATCGTGATTGGTGAAAAGACCTCCTGTAGCAGAGCACCAAACATTGATTCCCCTGCTGTTAGCAACAAGAAGATAAGCGCCTATACCCTTCAACGCTCTTTTCACTCTTTCTACAGTCAGATGATAATTACAGGTTAGAAAAACAGGTGAATTCCTGTTCGGATTTCCTATTTTAATCAAACCTGTTTTGCAGGGAAAAGGAAGAACCCTCAGTAAAGTTTCAATGATATTTACAGTGATATATTTGATCGAGTTCATTTAATCTCCTCTTGAAGGATTTCTTCCTACTAACTCCATAAAGTTCTCTGTTTTATTCAATCTGACCGATTCTACTTGAAAGCCCGCTTCTTTTATCTTTTCCTGCAAATCTTTGACTGCATTTGTAGTAGTTTGGGCGATAAGGTAGGTAATTATTAAAAGGGGAAATCTTATCAGCCAGTTAAGTATTCTCTTTGGAATGCTTTTGGGTATTACTTCATCTGCAATGAGTAAAAGACCCCCTGGCTTCAATATCCTTTTTACCTCCTTCAGGGTATAGGCTAATTCCTCTTCGTTTAATTCAGAAAAACAAAGACCACTCATCACAACGTCGTAGCTTTCTGATTCTTCGCTTCCAAGCTCAGCAACTCCCATCTCACAAAACTCTATATTTCGTGTAAGTTCCGCTTCATTTGTCCGCTTTTGTGCGATTTCTAACATTTGGGAATTAACATCAATCCCTTTAACCTTTGCATCGTTCTGAGCGGCTCTGAGTGTCAACGCTCCTGTTCCACAGCCTAGATCAAGAACTTTTTGTCCCTTTTTTATATGAGAAGTCAAACGATCGTAAGCCTCATCTATTCTCCCAAGCGTGAGAATACTAATGCCCTTGTCATATCTACTTGGTGCGGATTCAAGTATTTTCATTAAGACGTATGTGCTCATTTGAATATCCTCTAAGAACTAAAATGCCCGGGCATGGTGCAATCTCTCAGATCGTTACTCATTTCTTTACCATCCTCCTCCTGAAAATATCTATTTTTTGAAACTTTTTAATTTTGTGCTATAAATATCAAGCTCTTTAAATATTATAGGTTCCATTGAGGTATTATGAAAAAGGTAACAATTGAATTTCCATTAGAAATTCTGAAAAAAATCGGGCTTGGAGAAATACTTTCTAATATAAAAAGGTGTGAAGTTATTCACACCTTAAAATACGATGATAAGAGTTTTGTAAGTATTTCAAAGATTGAAATGCTGGATTCAAGTTATTCAGCGATGGATTTAGTTGGATTAAAAGGCATCGACGATATTGAGGTACTGCACGAAGAAAATGGAATTTATACATGTATTGTAAAAGAAAGGTGGCAGTCAATACCTGAGATATTTAGTGGATTTGACATACTTCTGGATTTACCTCTGATTTACAACACCGAGAAATGTGTATGCTCATTCGTTGTAAGGGAAAAAGACGTTGAGAAATTAATCTCTTCAATATCTGAACTCGGAACTGATTTTAAGATAATTAAAGTAAGAAACATAGGTCATGATTCTGTAAAATCTCTTCCCTATCTAACTGATAAACAAAAGAAAGTAGTTATTTTAGCTAAGAAGCTGGGTTATTTTGAAATACCTAGAAGAGTTTCATCAGAAAAGCTAGCTGAGATCTTGGGGGTAAGTCAATCTGCCGTCTTAGAACATTTACGGAAAGCTGAAAGAAGTATTTTCGATAATTTATTGGATTAGATTTGAAAATTCAAATCTTTTCCTTCAAAATAGGAAAAAATGGTATTATAATATTGCGGATGCAGCGACCACGCTCCATTTTAAGAATCTACAGGTAAGAAACTCTGAAATCTTCGTCTAAAGCCGTGCCTCTCCTTTCTCTCTCTTTTGTAAACCTCTCGTACTGGAATATTGCTTCTTTTGTTAAAGAAGGTTTTATTAACTTTAATGCATCATCAAAGTGCTTCATCTCAATCTTTTTATTATCTTTTCCCACATTTTCTTCTAGTGCTATCATTGCAGCCTCATTACATAGTGCTGCTATATCAGCTCCAGTGTATCCTTCTGTAACACCTGCTAACCAATCTAGATCTACATCGTCTCTCAGGGGCATATTATTGCTATGTACTTTGAATATCTCCAATCTTGCTTCTTGATCTGGTTCTGGAACATAAATTATTTTATCAAATCTTCCTGGTCTAAACAGAGCCGGATCGATTATATCAGGTCTATTCGTCGCGGCGATCACGACAACATCTGTTAATTCTTCAATACCGTCCAGTTCTGTTAGTATTTGGCTTATTATTCTTTCAGTAACCCTTGAATCTCCTATGCCAATACCTCTTCTCGGCACTATTGAATCTACTTCGTCGAAGAAGATTATGCAAGGAGCGGTTTGTCTTCCCTTTTTGAATATTTCTCTAACAGCTTTCTCACTTTCTCCGACCCATTTACTTAGTAGTTCAGGTCCTTTTATACTGATAAAATTGGCCTGGGCCTCGTTTGATATAGCCTTTGCCAGCATGGTCTTCCCAGTACCAGGAGGTCCATACAGCAATATTCCATGAGGAGGGTTGATACCTAGTTCTTCAAACTCGTTTGGATACTTGAGAGGCCATTCTATCGCCTTTTTTAACTCATTCTTAACCTCTTCCAAGCCACCTATGTCACTCCACCTTATGTTAGGAATCTCGACGTATACTTCTCTCAATGCAGAGGGTCCAACATCTTTTAGCGCAGCTTTGAAATCTTCTCTGCGTACTATCAATTTTTCCAGTGTATCTGGGGAAATCTCATGGGCTTCAAGATCTATTTCAGGCAAAACTTTTCTCAAGGAACTCATAGCAGACTCTCTGCATAGGGCTGCGATATCAGCACCAACGAATCCGTGGGTAGAATTTGCTAACTCCTCTAAGTCGACATCCTCTAACGGCATGTTTCTCGTATGGATCTGGAGTATCTCTAATCTTGCATCCCTGTCGGGGATACCGATTTCTATTTCCCTGTCAAATCTTCCTGGTCTTCTTAGTGCAGGATCTAAGGCGTTAGGTCTGTTTGTGGCAGCAACAACTATTACTTTCTCTCTCTCCTTCAAACCATCCATCAAGGATAATAATTGTGCTACAACTCTTTTCTCAACTTCTCCTGTAACTTCTTCCCTTTTTGGTGCGATTGCATCTATTTCGTCTATGAATATTATGCTTGGAGCGTTTTCATGACCTTGTTTGAATATTTCTCGAAGTCTTTCTTCACTCTCACCGTAGTACTTGCCCATTATTTCAGGAGCGTTTAGCATTATAATATGAGCGTTACTTTCATGAGCAACTGCTCTTGCAAGTAGCGTTTTTCCTGTTCCAGGAGATCCGTGTAAGAGAACGCCTTTTGGAGGTTTTATTCCAAGTTTCTCGAACACTTGGGGGTGCCTCAGGGGAAGTTCTATCATCTCCCTAACTTTTTGAATCTCTTCCTTGAGACCGCCTACATCTTCGTAGGTTACTGCAGGAATATCAAGTACGTCTTTTAAGGGGCGGTCACTAATATTAATTTGAGTTTCTTCAGTTACGAGGACAGGACCGCTTGGATCTGAACTGGTAACTATGAGAGATAGAGCAGTATTAAAAACAGGAACATCTATCCTATTTCCTCTAATCAGCGGTTTTTTTACAATTCTTCTTCTAACGTATTCTTGGAAATCAGATCTAAATCTTACGGGTTGAATAGGGCTTAACCTTATTCTTCGGGCGTCTTTTACTATTGCCTTTCTTACCTTGACTTTTCCTCCTATGTTGGCGCCTGAATTGTACCTTACTACACCGTCCATTCTCACAATGCCTAAGCCTTCATCCATAGGATATCCTTGATTTACTATGGCGATGCCAATTTTTTCTCCTCTGATCTCAACGATGTCTCCTACAACGAGACCTAACTCTGTTAGACTTTTTCCATCTATTCTAGCTATACCTTTACCAACGTCTTGTGGCATTGACTCTGCTACTCTCAATTCTATTTGCTTCATTCGATCTACCTATTGAGGGTTAATGTTAGTTTTCCCATACTAAATTCACTTTTTATGATAGAAGTGTTCTTTGGAATGCGTATTATCTTTATGTAGCCTTTACTTTCGGTAAATGCTCTTACTTCAATGGATTCTTCAAATTTCTCTATGTCGATTTCACCGATATCCTTTACATCAGGCAACTCAAGCGTGACGATTTCATGCACTCCATCAGTGTTAAAGGTTACCTTAGGTTCTTCTACCTTTTCTGGTGGCTCTCTGGACCTTTTTTTAACTGAGTCTTTTACTTCTATATTAGTTTTTGGGGCAAGGTTAAGGATATTTGTTATCATATCTTTTATCTCTTTGTCAATATCACCAAAGGTCTCTATATCTATTTCAGGGGATTTATCTCCTTCTTTTGAAATTTTAATACTGAATCCTCCACCCATTGAATCTGAATCTGTTAGGTCTCTAAAATCGAGGATTTGAATCTCCTTTGCAAAATCTTTGGTTATTATATCACCAATCTCGCTTTTTATCCTATCAATTAACTCTTTAAATGAAATAAATTCTTCAAAATCTTTTACGGCTTTTCCACACTTTGGACAGTATCGCCATTTTTCGTTCAATCGTGAACCGCATGTTCTACACATCATTGAAGGACCACCTTTATCAGATAGTTAGGTAGAGCATAAATAAGATAAATGTGTCGACACGGAATTTTTAAGAAGAAGTATCGAAGGATCTAAAATATGAACCTTATTACCATACTCCAGTTGGTATCTTTTATAATTATCATTGTGTTGTTTGGATACTATTTCGTTAGGGTATATAGAGGGAAGCATCCCGAGACCATGATCTGCTGGCAATGTAGGATATGCATGCAAAAATGCCCTCTTCGGGTAGAACCAACTCATTTTATGATTGCCGCTCGCATTAATGATCCCAATTATCCTGTGAGGGTAGGATCGGAAAGATTGCCTGCCAAAGATGTTGCTTTGATGTGCGGTACGTGTAAGGGACTTTGCCAAATTGTCTGTCCACAAAAACTTCCAATTCGTAGTGTAATAGAAGATTTACAGCATGATGCCTCGGTTTAACCTTGCAAAGATTTAAATAGAAAGATATTTATACTTCGAAAGACTGTCTCGAAACAGATTAAATTAGAGATGTGGTAATGTTGAGAGAACAAGAGATGATTAAGGTAGAAAAACTTTCTCCTAGCAGTAGGAGAGCAAATTTGGTAGTAAAGGTCTTGGAGATACCAGAAAAGAAGACTATAACAACAAGATCTGGTGAGACGAAGACCCTTGCAGAAGTTCTCGTAGGTGATGAATCCGCTAGCGTCGTTATGACCCTTTGGGAAAACCAGATCGATGAAGTAAATGAGGGAGACATAATAGCCATAGATAATGGGTATGTGTCCTTGATTAGAGGTAATATAAGACTTAATATAGGCAAGTACGGTTCGATGGAAAAAAGAGAGGATATAGAGTTAGGAGAAATAAATACCGAAAATAATATTTCTAACAAGATATACGAGATGGAATATCGTAGAAGAGGCCAGTATAGGAAAGATTTCGGTAGAGGAGAGAGGAGACGATATTGAGATATTGATTCTCAACTCCCCTGTTCTTCTTTTTGTTCTATTACTAAAACTCAAATAGTACTCTTACTTCTTAATAGATCACTATTAGAGGGATCTTCATGTCCAAACTAGAAAGGACTGATATCGAATTGAAAAGAGTAATCAATGGATCAAGACCAATTATAAGAATCATCGGGACAGGAGGAGCCGGCTGTAAAATTGTTTCGAGAATCATGGAAGTTGGGATAGAAGGTGCAGAAACCATTGCAATAAATACTGATGCTCAGACCCTTTTAAATGCTAAAGCCCATAATAAAATATTGATTGGCAGATCCACTACGATGGGCTTGGGTACTGGCAACATCCCTGAACTAGGAGAAGCAGCGGCAAGAGAAGATGTCAACATCATAAAAGACATGATGGGAGGTGCAGATCTAGCATTTATAACATGCGGATTGGGAGGTGGAACAGGTACAGGATCCACACCAATAATAGCGGAAATAACAAAAAAGAGCGGTGCATTAACTATATTAATGATAACATTACCATTTAGATTCGAAGGCCCCTTGAAGATGAAAAACGCGCGTTTGGGACTAGAAAAATTGAGAAATATCGTAGATTCCGTTATAGTTATACCGAACGACAAATTACTGGAGATAATTTCGGATTTACCCCCGAGTGCTGCTTATAAACTGGCAGATGAAATTCTCGTAATAACCTTGAAGGGAATTACAGAGTTGATAACCAAACCCGGACTTGTTAATCTAGACTTCGC
Source organism: uncultured archaeon (assembly GCA_964347835.1). Lineage (GTDB taxonomy): Archaea > CAYFZR01 > CAYFZR01 > CAYFZR01 > CAYFZR01 > CAYFZR01. The sequence continues at coordinate 21,716 of CAYFZR010000053.1, read as the reverse complement.
CGATTTCAGAACTATAATAGGAGGAAAAAATATAGGAATGATAGGAATAGGCGAGGGAGAAGGTCCAAATAGAGCGATTATTGCGGCTTCAGAAGCGCTAAATAGTCCTTTGTTAGAAATAGATGTTTCTGACGCTAAAGGAGCCTTAATAAACATAGTTGGAGGATATGACTTAAAAATGGAAGAGGTCGGTAAAATTGTTGAAAAAGTTTCAGAAAAGCTTTTCAAGGGTGCCCATATTATTTGGGGAGCGCAGTTAGACCCTGAACTCGAGGGTAAAGTAAGGGTTACGATCGTTGTTTCGGGCGTAAAATCAGATATTCAAACTATGAGCGTAGGATTTAACGACAAAAAGCTAAAAAAAATATTTGGACTTGAAAATAATTCTTAAGATCTTTCTTATTATGGAGGAAAGATATGCCAAAAAGAGAAGAAATTAAAAACGTGTTGGTAATAGGATCGGGTCCAATAATAATAGGACAGGCTGCTGAGTTTGATTACTCTGGCTCCCAAGCGTGTAAATCATTGAGAGAAGAGGGAGTTAAGGTAGTACTTGTTAATAGTAATCCTGCCACGATAATGACCGATCTTGAAATAGCCGACGTAGTTTATATAGAACCTCTTACTCCGGACGTTTTAGAGAAAATAATTGAAAAAGAAAGACCAGATGGTATTTTACCTACTGTAGGAGGACAAACTGGATTAAATATTGCATCAGAACTTGCTGAGAGAGGTATACTAGAGAAATACGGAATAGAAACTCTTGGCACTCCAATAGAGGCTATAATGGCATGTGAAGATCGTGACTTATTCAAGAAGACCATGGAGAGTATAGGTGAACCCATTCCTAAGAGTAAAGCCGTAAATAAACTAGAAGATGCAAAAAAGGTTGCAGACGATATTGGATATCCTCTAATTATACGCCCTGCCTATACCTTAGGGGGAACAGGTGGAGGAATAGCCCACAGTGAGGAAGAGTTGGAAGAAATAGCGAAAATTGGCATGGAGTATAGTAGAATCCATCAAGTGCTCATAGAAGAAGCGGTATTAGGCTGGAAAGAATTTGAATACGAAGTTATGCGCGATTCAGCAAGTAATTGTATCACCATATGTAGCATGGAGAATATAGATCCTATGGGTATACATACAGGGGAAAGTATAGTGGTGGCCCCCGCTCAAACCTTATCAGATGAGGAACACCAAATATTAAGAAGCACTTCACTGAAGATTATAAGAGCCTTGGGTGTAGAGGGTGGCTGCAATATACAATTTGCTGTCCATCCACAAACAGGAGAATACAGGGTAATAGAGGTAAATCCTAGAGTAAGCAGGAGCAGTGCCTTGGCATCTAAAGCCACAGGATACCCAATAGCAAGGGTAGCAGCAAAAATTGCCATAGGTATGACCTTGGATGAGATTCCAAATACCGTTACCGGCGAAACTCTAGCAAGTTTTGAGCCTTCGCTAGATTATGTCGTCATCAAAATACCTAGATGGCCTTTCGACAAGTTTCCATACGCAGATAGAACTCTCAAAACTCAAATGAAGTCGACAGGAGAGGTAATGGCTATCGGGAGGACATTTGAGGAGGCACTACAAAAGGCAATTAGGTCCCTCGACATCGGGAGATTTGGCCTGGGAGCAGATGGGAAGGATGAGTTTTTGGACGATACAGAGTTACTCAAAAAATTTCTTGATTCCGTTACGGATACATCTCTCTTTCAAATCAGGGAGGCACTGATAAAGGGATTCGAGGTAGAAGAAATTTCAAGAATAACTAAGATAGACCCTTTCTTCATCCATAAGATCTTGAACATCTTAAATATGGAAAAAATAATTGAAGAAAAGGGAATGAAGGGCATAAATAAAGAAATTTTAACGAAAGCGAAAAAGTTAGGCTTCTCTGATAGGCAGTTAGCGTATCTATTGAAGACAGATGATTTTACCATAAGAAATCTACGTAGAGAATTAAATATTCTGACGACTTATAAGATGGTAGACACATGTGCAGCAGAATTCAGGGCACAAACACCCTATTATTATTCCTCTTATGAAAGCGAATCTGAAGAGACTCCTTCTAAAAAGAGAAAAGTCATTATAATTGGCGCAGGACCTATAAGAATAGGTCAAGGAATAGAATTTGATTATTGTACCGTGCACGCGGTTTTAGCATTGAGGGAGGAGGGAATAGAGGCTATAATAATAAACAATAATCCTGAGACGGTAAGTACTGATTTTGATATATCTGACAAATTATATTTTGAACCACTTACCTTAGAAGACGTGCTAAACGTAATTGAGTTAGAAGAACCAGAGGGAGTTATGGTTCAGTTTGGAGGGCAAACATCCATAAACTTAGCGGTACCCTTAGCAAGATGCGGTGTTAATATATTAGGAACATCTCCTGAGAGTATAGACAGGGCAGAGGATAGAAAGCGTTTTACTGAATTACTAAATAGATTAGACATCCCACAGGCCCCTTATGGAACTGCTTACTCCTTTGGGGAGGCAAAAGATATCGCTTACGAGATCGGCTATCCATTGTTGGTAAGACCTTCTTATGTCTTGGGTGGGAGGGCGATGGAAATAGTACATGACTTAAGGGAACTTGAGAAATATATGAAAGACGCTATAAAAGTTTCTCCAGAGCATCCGGTGCTGGTAGATAAATTTTTGCAAGATGCAGTAGAGATAGACGTTGACGCTGTGTGCGACTCCGAAGATGTTTTCATAGGTGGTGTAATGGAACATATAGAACAGGCAGGAGTCCATTCTGGAGATAGTGCCTGTGTTATTCCACCTCAAACACTTAAGAAGGATATTGTTGAGAGAATAAAGGATTACACAAGGAGAATAGCTCTGGAACTTGGTGTGGTAGGATTAATAAATATACAGTATGCCGTGAAAGATGGAGTAGTATACGTGTTGGAGGCAAATCCAAGGGCAAGCAGAACTGTTCCTTATGTCAGCAAGGCTATTGGTATTCCTCTGGCAAAATTGGCAACAAAAATCATGATTGGACATGGTTTGAAAGAACTTGGTTATACGAAAGAACACGAACTCAATCATGTAGCGGTTAAAGAGGCAGTATTTTCATTTGCAAAACTTTCAGGGGTAGATCCTGTTTTAGGACCTGAAATGAAATCTACTGGTGAGGTAATGGGGATTGACTATGTATTTGGAAACGCTTTCTACAAGGCGCAGTTGGGGGCTTACATGGAATTGCCAGTAGGTGCTTTTCCCAATAAAACAATCTTTATCAGTGTAAAAGATGAAGAACAACTTAATATGGTGTCTATAGGAAATGAATTGGTAAATTTAGGCTTTAAAATAGTTGCAACTAAAGGTACGGCAAGAGTTCTTAAAGAGAATGGAGTTAACGTGAAAATTGTAAAGAAAGTAAGCGAAGGATCTCCCAACATACTTGATTACATGAGATCTGACATGATAGACCTTGTCATAAACATTCCAAGCGTTGGGAGAGAGCCTTCGAGAGACGGATACATGATAAGGAGAGCATGCGTTGAGTTAGGTATACCCTACATAACAACCCATGCTGGCGCAAAAGCAGCAGTTGAAGCGATAAAAAAAGTAAAAAAAGGTAAACTTTTTGTAAGATCTTTATCCGAGTATTATACCAAAGGGATATGGAAGGTGGAGACATGAAGGATATCTGCGTCTTAACTTACAGCGGAGGCTTGGATACCTCGGTTTGCATTAGATTAATCCAAGAAAAATATGACATGGATGTCTTTACGGTTACGGTAGATGTTGGACAACCTACTGACGATATAAAGGAAGCTGAAGAAAGAGCCGGGAAGATTGGCGTCTTAGATCATTACACCATTGATGCCAAGGAAGAGTTCGCGCATGATTACATATTTAAGGCCTTAAAAGCAAACGCCGATTATGAGGGCTATCCCTTAGGTACGGCTTTAGCAAGACCTTTGATAGCAATAAAAGCGGTGGAGAAGGCGAAAGAACTAAATGCAAAAGCCATCGGACATGGTTGCACAGGGAAGGGTAACGACCAATTTAGATTTGAGACCATAATAAGGGGAACTAGCAATTTCGAAATCTTAGCGCCAATTAGAGATTTTAATATGACGAGGCCTGAAGAAATCGAGTATGCAAAAGAGAGAGGAATTCCTGTATCAGTAACTATAGAGAGACCATATAGCGTGGATGAAAACCTCTGGGGGAGGTCTATAGAGGGAGGAAAGTTAGAAGATCCTTCTTTCGAGCCGCCAGAGGAGATATTCGAATGGACCAAATCTCTAAAACATACCCCTGACGAACCTGAGATAGTTGAGATAGAATTTAAAGAAGGAGAGCCTATTTCTTTGAATGGAAAAAAATTATCTCCTTTTGATTTTATTAAATCTTTAAATGAAATTGCTGGTGCCCATGGAGTTGGTAGAGTTGATATAATAGAGGATAGGATCCTCGGGTTAAAATCTAGAGAGATATACGAGGCACCTGCAGCCCTTACTCTTTTAAACACCCATAAACATCTTGAAAGTTTAGTATTAACAAGGGATGAACTTAGATTCAAAGAATACGTGGATAATCTTTACGGAGAATTGATATATCATGGATTATGGCTCGATCCTTTAAAAATTGGTCTCGATAAGTACATTGATTTCACGCAGGAAAGGTGCTCTGGAACGGTAAAGATAAAATTAAACAAAGGTAACGCGAGAGTAATTTCAAAAGTATCTCCCTTTGCCCTATATGAACAAGAAACAGTCTCATTTGATGAAAAAGCATTAGATCAGAGGGAAGTTACAGGCATGCTTAAATTTCATGGCTTCCAAGCAAATCTCTTCAATAAGATAAGAAAAAAATAATAGAGGGCGATAAATTAAAGGGAGATATATAAAATACCAGCGATTCACTACCAGAATAACATTAATAAATGAAGTTTTGACCCAAAATTATTGTGATTCGAATAGTATCTTTTGATGTAGATGGCACGTTGGTAGATCCTATATTCACTGATCTGGTTTGGAATCAGGGGATACCTCAACTCTATGCCGAAAAAGAAGGAATTAGCTTCGAACAAGCAAAAAAATATGTGCTGAAAGAATATTTAAAAATTGGGAAGAATAAAATAGAGTGGTATAATTTGAGGTACTGGTTGGAATATTTTGGCATAAATAAAAATTATAACGACCTTCTGAATGATTTTAAACATAAAATAAGAATATATCCTGAAGTTACAAATGTGTTAACCGATTTAGACGAAAAATATGAGTTGGTGGTTGCATCAAACGCACCTAAAGAATTTCTGGATGTAGAATTAGAAGGACTTAAAGATTATTTCACCAAAATTTTTTCCTCTATCTCTGATTTCAATCAAGTCAAGAAGTCTTCGGTTTTTTATTCCAAAATAATTCAGATTCTAGAAATCGAACCTTCGGAGATGATTCATGTTGGAGATCAGTGGGCTTCTGACTTTTTGATTCCAAAAAAACTCGGTATCAATGCTTTTTACTTAGATAGAAGCGAAAAAAAAACCGGAGATCATGTGATTAGTAATTTAGATGAGTTGAGAGATCTTTTACTTTAGTTTGAAGTCTTAAATTCTTTAATTCTTATGCTAATCAGTTGATAATCTGAAAATTGAGGGTATTTGGACATATGACTAATAAAAAGATATATAATAGTTCAATGGAAGTCAGAAGATATGGAGGTGAGGGTATGCCAATATATGTAATGTTGACAAACCTTACTGAAAGGGGTAGAGAAACTGTAGCAGAGAAACCTGAGAGAATAAAAGAGGTTAATAAAGAGGTTGAAGCATTGGGTGTAAAAATAATTGCTCAATATGCACTCTTTGGTCCATATGACTTCATAAACATATTGGAAGCACCTGACAATGATACCGCCATGAAGGTTGCAGTCAAGTTTGGTGCGAGAGGAACCATAACTACGATGACATTTCCAGCAGTTCCAGTAGACGAACTAATCGAGAGCTTGAAATAATAATTTAATAATTTTTTTCTATAATTTTTTTAAGAATTTTGAAACTTTAATACTAATAAGCGTTTAATTTAACGGGAATGGAACCATCTTTAAGCAAACCCCTTTTTCTCAACCTCTTTCTAATTGGCGCAGTTATTTTTAAACTCTCGAACTCAAGCTTACTCGCTATATCAGGATCTATATCAATTAATCTTTTAAGGAGATATTCATCATGGTATTCTTTTACGATGGCTGGATGAAAAGGAACTCTATGCTTGTATAAATATTCAACCGCCTTGAATTGGTAATCCAACCATGATTTAGGTCTATCTGTTATTATTTCAAAGTGATTTGGATTTCCAACCTTAAAAGAGACCCTTACATGCAGATTTTCAAATTCTTTTAGATCCTGTACATAATCTTCATTTTTACCTAATTCTATTCCGTTGGTTTCCAATATAAATATAAATTGAGAATTTTTTTCTACAGCGTCTATAACCGTCAATAAATGATCTTTACACAAAGTTGGCTCGTTTCCGCTTATTCTTACGTATCTAAATTCATTTTTCTTTGCTATGTTAATAAGTATTGATGCGACATCCAATGGAGAATGGAATTCTCCCATTTCTGGGTTTTCTTTGGTATAATAACTCCAGCAAAAAGCACAATCCAAGTTACATCCCATGCAATCAGCGGTGGCTATGCCACCATAAAATCTGTCCGCCCTGAATCTGTAGTACCTTCTCTTGTTGTTTATACAAATGGACATAAGAACTCCTTTTATCTCAACTTTAATATTTTAAACTGTATCTAATCTATGTATGGTAAATAAATATTCAATTCACGAGGCAATTTTATATAAAAAATTAGGAGAAAAGGTGATTTGTAACCTTTGCGAGCGAAGATGCAAGATTGCCTTGGGAGAGGCAGGCTACTGTAGGACCAGAAAGAATATCGAAGGGAGATTATACTCAGTTGTGTATGGAAAATTAAGCGCATTGGAAAGCAGACCCATCGAAATAAAACCATTTTTCCATTTTTGGCCCGGATCTAGTTCTTTGACATATTCGACGGTATCGTGTAACTTCGATTGTCCTTGGTGTCAAAACTGGAATCTAAGTAAAACCAAACCTGATAAAGCGCAGTTAAAACATTTTTCTCCTGAAGATGTTGTTGATCTGGCTTTTAGAAGGGGAGATGATGGCTTGTGTGTTAGTTTAAACGAACCAACTCTTTTGCATGAATTCAATTTAGACAGTTTTAGACTTTCCAAAGAAATCGGATTATACAATTCTTACGTCTCAAACGGATATCTTACCATAGAAGCACTTCAAATGCTTAAAGATAACGGGTTAGACGGGATTAATATAGATATAAAGGGGGATGAAGAAGTATACGAGAAATATTGCAAAGGACTGGATGCAAATATAATTTGGAGAAACGCCAAAAAAGCAAAAGAGTTGAAAATTCATGTCGAGATGATCAGTCTTTTAATTTCTAATGTAAATGACGATGGAGAATGTATCAGGTGGATTATCGATAAGCACCTTGAGAATTTGGGACCCGACACTCCGATCCATTTTACGAGGTATTTTCCGGCGTATAAATTTGGAAATCCGCCTACATCACTAAAGACTCTGACATACGCATACGAGACCGCAAAAAAAGAAGGAATTCTTTTTCCTTATTTAGGAAACGTTATTGGACATGAATTTGAAAACACATATTGTCCGAAATGTAATTCTTTGTTGATAAAAAGGCATGGATATAGGGTTCTGGAGTACAATATCGTCGATAAAAAATGTGGGTGTGGCGAGGAAATACCAATTGTTGGAGGTTATATAAAAAAATAAAAAAATGGAAGGATTAAGCGCGTTTTACGGCGAGTTTTATGTCTATGGCTTTTACAGTTTTTCTTCCAGCGTGTTTAGCCAGTTTAACAGCTTCTTGAGCAATTCCAACTCCATACTCTTCTAAGAGTTCAGCCAATGCTTCTTTTGCATCCTCACTTACTCGCTCTGCACCTGCCTTCCTCACAATCCTATCGACTGGTGCTATGGGCAACTCCGCCATATGTTTTCACCTCCAGCTAACCTTTCCTATACTTACTAGCTCATACGACAGAGCACAATAACTTTTTCTCAATCTCTTAGTATATAAGTTTTATGGAAAAATGAGAGGTTAGTAAGGATCAAGTGACAAATTGCTTAACATTTATGCAATGGTAAAGTGTATCGATATCTAGTTAAGTTAGTTAGAAAGTATACACATCAATGTAAAACCATTATTCAATATGGGGGTATATGGTAAAGTACTCTAACCTAAAAATCATTGGCGATCATGTTTATATCGTAAACTTTAATTATGTTAGGCGTGCATTACCTAAGGGTAATTAGAGGTGATTTCGATGGATGAGACAACAAAAGAGATTCTGTATATATTAGAGCGTGATGCAAAGACAAGCAGAAAAGAAATCGCCACAATGCTAAACATATCTGAAGAGAAAGTCGAAAAAACAATATATAATTTAGAAAAAGAGGGCATAATAAGAAGATATAAAGCAGTGGTTGACTGGGAAAGGATCGGAGAAGAGAAGGTTTATGCCCTAATAGATGTAAAGGTTACCCCTGCGAGAGGAACTGGTTATGATCATCCTGCTGAAAGAATAGCAAACTTTTCCGAAGTAAGAACGATTTATTTAGTTTCAGGAGAATATGACCTCACAGTACTCGTAGAAGGAAAGACCATGAGAGACGTAGCATTTTTTGTAGCGGAAAAATTGGCTCCATTAGAACAGGTAGGAGGTACCTTTACACACTTCCTATTGAAAAAATATAAAGAAGATGGAGACATTATTTTCGAAAAAGAGGATAACAAGAGGCTGGTGGTGACTCCATGATTACAGATCGAGTAAAAAAGGTACCAGGCGAATCCATGATTTCAGATCGAATAAGAAAGGTACCACCTTCTGGAATACGTGCATTTTTTGAATTAGTAATGGGAATGGAAGATGTCGTCTCACTAGGGGTGGGCGAGCCTGACTTTGTTACACCCTGGCACATAAGAGAAGCCGCTATTTACTCTCTTGAGAAGGGATATACTTCATACACGTCCAACTATGGTTTGCTCGAGTTGAGACAGGCTATTTCTCAAGAACTGTATAATGACTATTCTGTTTATTATGATCCTTCTGACCAGTTGTTGATTACCACAGGTGTCAGCGAAGGATACGATTTGGCAGTAAGAGCAATCGCTGACATCGGAGACGAGGTAATCTTACCTGAGCCGTGCTATGTTATGTACAAACCTTGTATAATTATGGCTGGCGCAACACCTATTGAAGTTCCAACAAACCTATCAAACGAGTTTAAGGTAACCCCTGAGCAGATTGAAGAAAAAATAACGGAAAGAACAAAGGCGATAGTAATTGGCTATCCAAATAATCCTACTGGTGCTGCCATGGGAAAAAAAGATCTGGAAGAAATCGCTGATGTTGTAAATGAACACAATTTAATAGTAATCTCTGACGAAATCTACGACAAACTCACTTACGAGGGTAAGCACACCTGTTTCTCCTCCTTAAATGGTATGCAGGAGAAAACAATATTGTTGAACGGGTTTTCTAAGGCATACGCAATGACAGGTTTCCGGATAGGTTATGTAGCATCTAACCCCGATATAATAGAGGCTATAATGAAGATCCATCAGTATAGTATGCTATGCGCACCCATAACAGGTCAATTAGCTGCAATAGAAGCAATTCAGAACGGTGAGAATGAGATGAAGGCCATGGTCAGAGAATACAATAGGAGGAGGAGACTAATAGTAAAGGGATTAAATAATATCGGACTTTATACCTTTGAGCCTAAAGGAGCCTTCTACGCATTTCCCTCCATCGACATCTCGGGCCTCACCTCAAAAGAATTTGCAGAAAGATTACTTAAAGAGAAAAAGGTTGCAGTAGTACCAGGAGATGCATTCGGGAGTGCTGGTGAAGGATTCATTAGATGCGCTTACGCTGCCTCGAGGGAATCAATAAACGAGGCAATATCTAGGATGGAATCTTTTCTAAAGAAACTTAAGTGATCCCTTAAGCCCTCCATGTGCTCGGGAAAAGAAGCAATATAACGGTAAAAAGTTCTAAACGGCCTATCCACATGCACATAGCCAATAGCAGTTTTATTTGTGGCGAGAAAAATGCATAGTTAAAAGTAGGTCCAACAAGCCCTAAACCTGGACCAACATTTCCTTGAGTAGCAGCAACAGCAGATATGGATGTAATCAGGTCGTATCCGTGAAAAGCAACGATGAGGGTTGATAAAATAAATACAACCAAATAAAGAAAGAAAAAGGCTCCAACATTTATAACAACATCATCGGAGACGACATCATCTCCTATTCTCAGGGGGATAACTGCACTCGGATATACAAGTTTACGAATTTCGCGATGAACGAGTTTCAACATCAAAAATAATCTTATGTTTTTAATTGATCCTCCTGTAGAGCCTGCACAACCTCCGACGAACATCAGGAGAAGGAGAGCCATTTTGGAGAAATCTGTCCAATTATTAAAGTTAGCGGTGGTATATCCCGTGGTTGTAAGAATAGATGTGACTTGAAAGAGAGAATACCTAAAAGCTGAGAAAGGATCGTATACATCCCTGAGATACAAATTCAAAAAAACTAAAGATACGGAGATAATAACCACTGTTAAATAAAATTTAAATTCTGGATCTCTTAGGTATACCCTCACATTGCCCCGTACTCCGTGGTAGTGTAGGGCGAAGTTAGTGCCTGCAATGAACATGAATATGCATATTATAAATTCGATTAAAGGACTATTGTAATATCCTATGCTCTGCAATCTTGTAGAAAAACCACCAGTAGCCATAGTGGTAAAAGTATGGCAAACTGCATCATAAATCGACATTCCAGCGATTTTTAAGAGCAGTATTTCTCCAAAAGAAATCAATGCATAGACAGACCATAAAATAATTGCAGTATTTCTAATTCTAGGCACTATTTTCTCTGTTGCCACTCCAGGAACTTCTGCTCTGAAGAGATGTCTTCCGACAACCGTTAATTCTGGTAAAACAGCTATAGAGAGGACAATAATACCCATACCGCCGACCCATTGGATTAATCCTCTCCAGAATAAGACGCTTCGAGGTATCGCGTCCATATTGACAACGACTGTAGCACCCGTAGTTGTTATGCCTGACATTGCCTCGAAGAACGCATCATAAAAATTTGACATCACATGGGTAAAATAGAAAGGCAATGAACCAAAGAATGCTACAACAAGCCAACTGAGAGCAACGATTATGAAACCTTCTCTGATATGGATCTCCTCAAATTTGAGACCAATTTTCTCTAGAATTTTTCCGATTAAAATTGCGGAAGCCCCGACGGAAAGGAATACTAGAGCAGGATCAGTTTCTTTATATAATATAGCAACAAAAGTTGGAAGAACAAATAAAACTCCAAAAAACTTTGTTATCGTGCCTAGAGATCTGATAACTTCCCTAACAGGCATGAAAAATCACGTAAATATGCTCTCTACATCCTCAATGTAATTCGCTAGAGTAAACACGATCACTTTATCTCTCGCATTCATTATTTCATTTCCGCTTGGTATGATGGTTTTATCTTCCCTAAAAATCATTCCTATAATAGAGTCTTTTGGCATTTTTATGTCTTTTAATTGTTTCCCTACAATTTTTTTATCCTCAGATACCAAAAATTCAACTATTTCCGCTCTCTTCCCCTTAAGAAAACTTAGAGACAATATTTCAGTCTCTCTCGTAAATTTCAAGACTTCACTTACGATTTCTAATCTAGGACATATGACTGAATCTATGCCCCCCATCTCAAAGTGTAATTGGTGACTTGGATTGTGCACCAAGGCAATGGTTTTTGTAATTCCCAATCTTTTGGCTAGTATACATCCCAAGAGATTTGTCTCATCGCTCCCGGTGCATGCTACGTACGCATCGATCCCTTTTTCAGAACTCATCACGTCTATGTTTTTACCATCTGCAAAAAGTACCAGTACTTTTGGTAACTCTTTAGCCCTATTTTCAGCTATTTTTTTATCTTTTTCGATCAATATGGTTCTTATTCCTTTTTCACTAAGTAATTTTGCAAGATAATAACCTATTGTTCCAGCCCCTACTATCATCACCTTGCTGACCGGCTTTGAATCGGGTATTCCACTGCAGATAGCTTCTAGGAGAGGACCAATTTCAGATTTTGCGAGGAGAACTACCTTATCATTTAAGAATATTTTATCTTTCCCTCTAGGGATTATTAACTGATCTCCTCTGCTTATTCCTACTACTATGCTCTCGTTCGGGAAAATTTTCTCCTCTAAAGAGTGATCATCTATATTTGAATTTAGAATGGGAAATTCTATCATCTGAATATCTTTTTCAGAAAAATATTCGACGTCAATGGCGTATCTATGTTTCAAGATTCTGGCAATCTTTTCCGAAGATATCAACTCCGGAGACATGGCTAGATCTATGCCTAAGTTCTTAAATTTTGGAGCAGAACTTATAGGTTTATCGAGATACTCAAGATTACTGATTCTGCAAATTGTCTTATTTATGTTGAAGTGCTTTGAGACCATACAGGCGAGGATGTTTACTTCGTCTTTGTCTGTCGTAGCGATAAATAGATCTGATCTCTCAAGATTTGATAACTCAAAAGTTTTGTAACTGGCGCAATTTCCTGGGATAATAAGGGCATCAATTTCTTCTTTTAATTTATTGCATACTTCTATATCTTTTTCGATGATGATTACGTCCTGACCCTTTTCTACAAATGCTGCCGCAAGATTTCTCCCCGTCTCTCCAGCACCGCCAATTATAATCCGCATAACCTCAATATTTCCTATGAAATATAAGTATTTTTATTTATAATTAGAAGGGGGTAATATTTAATTTTATACTGACTTTATCCTATCTTACCTTACGCACCAAAATCATAGATTTTGGGCGTGCCAATAATCTTCGATTATTGTGCATCACCCCCTCTCTACACCCCCAAAGAAGGGGGTAATAACCCCATAAAAAGTCAAAGGAGATTCAGGCCTTCTTTTTAGTCTAAGTTCTATAATTAACTAATATTAAATTACAAAACATTTTTATCATGTTTTGATTTATTAATTTACATGGAGTTATTGCTCACGGGTATAAAAGAGATTGATGATCGTCTTTTCGGAGGCTTTCCGAGAAGTCAATACGTTTTAGTTTTTGGCGACGTCGGAGTTGGAAAAGGTATATTATGCAGGCAGATTTTATATAACGCCTTAATAAGAGGTGAGTTTGGTATATACTTCACCCTGAGAAACTCTCCTAGTGATGTAAGGTACAAGATGGGATATTTTGGTTGGGATATCGAAAAATTTGAGAATGAGGGATCATTTATAATCGTAGATGGCTATTCAGGGCTCATCGGAAGAGAGGAGATTCAAAATAGCGATGCCGAATACATTATAGACGATCCAACGAACTTGATTAGAGTTTCAAGGACAATGGACGAATTATTTGATAGGGTAAGAGGCAATCATTTTCTGGTTTTAGTAGATGATTTAACTACACTTCTGTATTACGTAGAAACGAAAGAACTCTTGAGACATATTATGAAGGTTAAAGCAAAATTAAAAAGGCTTAATGGCGTAAATTTCTATATATTACAGGAAAAGGCTATAGACTCCCAATCAGTGGCACAGATAGAGTCTATGATGGATTCTTTAGTTGAGGTAAGATATGTGGAAAAGGAAAGGCTAGAAAGACAACTGAGAATAAAGTCGATGGTTGGCAAAAAACCTCTTACCTACTGGTTTCTTTTTGAAATTACTCAGGATGGAATAGCGATATCGAAATTGATTTAAAAATTTTATATCGATCTAAAAAAATTTCTCAGCGCACTTAAATTAAAGGAATATAGGAATGAAGACTCAATATAGCCAGAGAAAAGGCAATCTTTACAATCTTTAGCATAATTTCTTCTTTTTTGTGCTTCCTTAGAGAACCAAATATTCTTCAATGAATTCTCTCTTGTAGAACCAATCTTACCCCATTTACCGCATGGAATGTAAACAGAACCGTCGGGTTCTATGTGCAAAAGAAAGTTCCCTACGTTACATCTGAAGTCTCTTTTATTTTCTTTCAGTAGGGATAAGTAATTAAAAGAATTTGCAATCTCATATCCTTCCTTCTTCATGTCAATAATTGTCTCTATTGCCTTAATATAAGAATCTTGATCCTTTATTTTGACTTCTTCCCAGTCCCCCTCTATTTCGGGAGAATAATGTACTGGCTCAAAAGTTATGTAAAAACCCATATCACTTGCAAAAGATACGGTTTCACGTACGTCTCCTAGGTTTAGGCCACATATAACATAATTCAATGTAGTCTTGATTTTATACTCTCTTATCTTCTCGAGTGCCTTCAGTACTGTTTTAAAGCTAGCCCCTCTTATCTTTTCATAAGTATCATTCATTCCGTCTACAGAGATGACCAAATAATCTACCAAGTTCGAGATTTCTTCAACCTTTTTTTCGAGAAGTGTACCGTTTGTTATGAGGGATGTTTTTAAACCTTTTTCTTTTGCATATCTTAGACAATTTAATAGATCTTCTCTCATAAGGGGTTCTGTACCCCATACATTATATATTATGGCACCTAATTCCTTAGATTCATCGATGATACCCTGAATTTCTTCCAAAGTTAGTTCGTTTTCTTGAGACTCTATTCTCCAAAAACGGCAGAATTTACACCTTAAATTACATTTGTAAGTTATATTGTGGCATATAACCAAAGGAACAGGAGAATACCTGCTCTTTATAATATTTATAAGGGCTTTTAGGGCAAACATCTAAATCTCAACTATTCTTGCAGTTATTTTGTTTCTGCTAACTTTTAGTATGGCTACACTGGGATTAGAAAGTATAGGGTTTGTTGGACTTCCGGGATTAAGGTAAATCCTTCCATCTTCTTTCGCTATAGTTGGTCTGTGAGTATGACCAAAGATCAGAACATTTAAATTGTTTTTTACTGCTATTTCTTTCATTTTGCCGCTTCTTATTATTGAATCATGCGTAAAACCAATTTTCCAGTCATAAATTTCAATTGAGTTTATTTTTGGAAATTTTTCTCTTATGGAGGGAGGATCCATGTTTCCATGGACAGCTACGACCTTAGAAATTTCTTCTAAATCATTTAGTACTCTGATATCTACCATATCTCCCGCATGAATTATGACGCTAGCGTTCTCAAATATTCCATAAATCTCTTGCGGCAGTTTTTGTACTCTTTTAGGAATATGGGTGTCGGA
Organism: uncultured archaeon; assembly: GCA_964347835.1. GTDB lineage: Archaea > CAYFZR01 > CAYFZR01 > CAYFZR01 > CAYFZR01 > CAYFZR01. The sequence goes on along the minus strand of CAYFZR010000053.1, from coordinate 6,407 downwards.
TATAACCCCGACGGTTAACACTTCAGTATCTTCACCTTCTCCTCTTACTAACTCTGCCTCGTACTGCCTCGGTCTTTTTAGCGTAAAGATCAAGGTTGACACGCCTATTAAAAATAACAAAACGAGCAGAATTTTTATTTTAGAGCCCATGATCTAATGATACGCGCAATAATATAAATAGTGAATTAATATAGAAATCGGTAATATAAAAAAAGGAGAATTTCGATGGTGGGAGAGAAGAGACTAGTCGCCGAAGAGGCGCTAAAATACATTAAAGACGGCTATGTAGTAGGTATTGGAACAGGATCTACAGTAGCAGAGTTTATAAATGTTTTAGGAAAAGAGGTTAAGAACGGCTTAGAAATCCTCGGAATTCCAACTTCTTATCAATCCATGCTCCTCGCCATAGAGAACAACATAAAAATTACCTCATTAAACGAGTACGAATGTGATATAGCCATAGATGGAGCAGATCAAGTAAACAGCAATCTTATTCTCATAAAAGGTGGAGGAGGTGCCCATACTCTTGAAAAAATCGTCGATTACAGTGCAAAGAGATTCATAGTCATAGTAGAAGAGAAGAAATTGGTTGAAAAATTTTCATTTCCAATTCCCATCGAAGTGATACCAAAGGCATTGAGGGTTGTAGAAGAGGAGTTAAAAAAAATAGGCAATCCAAGACTAAGATGGATAGAAAATAGACCATTTATCACTGATTTTGGTAATTTTATTTGTGATTTAGAGGTAAAAAATTTAGATAATCCAAGAGAATTAGAAATCGAGATAAATTCAATACCCGGCGTAGTAGAAAATGGAATATTTACCTGTCCGGTAGAAAGAGTTTTGATAGGATCTAAAGAAGGAGTAAAGATACTCAAAAAATAGAGTGATTGAAAAAATTGGCTCTAAATGGATCTTGGATTATAATAAGCGGCGTAAGGTCTAGTAGACGTGGGGACTATCTTTGTTATTTTCCTTTCCCATATCTTTTCTATAGGGACGTTGAAATAACTGCAAAACTCCTCAAAGACGGGGGTAAGCATTTTTTTATCTTCTTCTGTAAACTCCTGTACAGTTGCTCCTATACCAAGATGCTCTTTCGGTATCTCTCCCCTAATGTAGATTATACCTCCGTGGATACCGCTTCCCAAACTTCCAGCAACTACCTCTTTTGGTGGAACATCTTCGATTACACCATCTTTTATTTTCAATCCTAGAGCTACAAGAATTCCTCCAGCCATGTATTCTCCAAAGAATTCCTTTACAGAACCCCCATACACTAGAATGGGCTTGTGACCATCGTATTCTTTCATGTGTATACCAATCCTGTAACCGCCGTCACCCTTAACGAAGATCTTACCGCCTCTTGCCGCCAATCCTGATACGTCCCATGCGTTTCCGTGGATTATTATGGTTCCAGAGTTCATGGTATTTCCTATCTGGTCCTCTGCATTACCAAAGACCTCTATTGTGGGACCATCCATGAAAACGCCGAGATTATTTCCGGGCACACCGTAAATGTCAATCTTAACATCCTTGTGCTCCATTCCTGCTCCAATGAACCTTTGACCCATTACGTCCTTAACGATTATATGTTTGCATCCTTCATCCGCTGCTTTATGTATCTTCTCGTTAAGTTCCCAATATCGCATGGGCTCAGTTGAGTTATTAGCGCTTATAATTATCTTTTTTACCATCAACCCCAGGCCTCCCCAGCATGCTTGACACCGAGAATGTCTGCAATTCTCGGGTTTGGCCCAACATATCTCAGCCTGTCACGGTTACCTACAATACTCTCTACAGAATCGATCCCCATCGCTCCTAAGATCTCTCTTAACTCTTCGTTCCATGCATTAAAGAGGTTAACAATCCTTCGGATTGCAATATCTACATCGAGTCGCTTGGCGTATTCGTCCTTCTGGGTTGCAATACCCCAAGGACAGAGTCCCCTGTGGCACTGCTGACATACTCTGCATCCCATGGCGATCAATACGGCCGTGCCTATCATGCCTGCATCTGCTCCGAGAGCCAGTGCCTTTACAAGATCAGCAGAGTATCTTATGCTCCCTCCTGCTAATATAGTGGTCTTATGGCGGATTCCCTCTTCTCTAAGACGTTGATCTACGGCAGCTATGGCTAATTCTATGGGTATGCCTGCATGATCTCGGATAATTCGTGGAGCAGCTCCAGTTCCTCCTCTGAAACCGTCTATCGTGATAAAATCTGCTCCGGCAGTTACAATGCCTGACGCTATAGCAGCACTGTTGTGAACTGCTGCGATTTTTACCCCAACAGGGACCTTATATCTCGTTGCTTCTTTAAGCGCATAGATAAGCTGTTGCAAATCCTCTATGCTATAGATATCATGTTGCGGGTAGGGCGACAAAGCGTCTGAACCCTCCGGTATCATTCTAGTCTCTGATATTAGCTTGCTGACCTTTTCTCCTGGAAGGTGCCCTCCGTGTCCGGGCTTTGCTCCTTGTCCTATTTTAATCTCTAAGGCGGATACATTCTTTAAATAAGCAGGATTAATCCCGAAACGTCCGCTAGCCACTTCACTGTTTATAACCTCTTTAAACTCGTAGAAATCTGGATGCAAGCCCCCCTCTCCTGTTCCTACCATTATGCCGCATTCTTTGGCCGCTTTAAGTATGGCTAGACACGCATTGTAACTTATAGCACCGAGGGACATGTGACCTACTACAATAGGCATGTTTATCTTGACATGAGGTGCTAGCTTCGTTTTCAGTATTATAGATCCTTCTCCCTCTTCGAAATCCATACTGTCCGGTTTTGCCCCTATATAAGTAGTGGTTTCTATGGGTTCTCTCAAAGGATCGATCGCTGGATTCGTGACCTGAGCAGCATCCAGTATCAAATCATCGAATATGTGGCGATATGGCAAGTCATTTCCATTAGAAGAGAGCATGACTCCTCCAGTTCCTGCTTGTTCGTAGCCAATTCTTCTTATCCTATCATTATAGGTGAAATGGGGTGCAAAAGTCGTGGGATTATGGACGATTGAAATCGCTTCTTGTGGACACATCATGGCACATCTTTGACAAGCCACACATTCTTCATGATTTGGAACAATTCTTTCACCATCAAATGATAAGGCACCGAAGGTACAGTTTACTGTGCAGCGCTTGCATTTATTGCATTGCCCTCTATCAATTATTACCTTGAAACGTGATGGTATTTTGTGTTTAACTACTTCTGACGCCATTTTTATCTCACCTGCACCTTTATGTTTTCAAAGGGTTTTTCAGTACCTTTCCATACGAGTCCATTATGAAGCTGGGCTATCACCGGGTTACCTGCAACTGGGGCCCAAGTTTCTTCTACATGACCAACGCGCTGAAATGCACACTCCTCACTACTGGCGAATATTGTGTTGCCATCCTCAGAGATCGCGACCGTCATTGGTCTCAACTTTTTCCTATCAGTCAGAGCAATCATGCTCGGGGCTGAACGATTCGTTCCCACAAGAATACTGAAGGGACCATTTATCATGGCAGGGCCGTAGGCAATTCTAAGCAATTTAGCCACTTTTTTAACGTTTTCAGGCATCATCTCCAAGTCGTAGTAATATCTCGGAGCCATGGCCATAGCTGCTACTAGATTCGGAAGATTGTGTTTCCGGCATAACAGATCCCATAGATAGGTTACTACTTCCGAATCTGTTAGCATTGTACATTTGTATCCCCACATCTCAACGTATCTCTTGTTGGTACCATAGGAGGTTATCTCTCCGTTATGGCAAACCGACCAGTCGAGGATGTTAAAAGGATGGGCTCCGCCCCACCATCCTGGCGTGTTGGTAGGAAATCTCGAGTGAGAGAGCCACATGTATCCTTTATAGCGATCTATATCATAGAACTCAGCAATCTCATGGGACCAGCCGTTTCCTTTAAACACGGCCATGTTTTTACCACTAGACATGCAAAATGCACCTTCTATGTTTTCGTTGATGTGCATAACTCTACGGATCATATAATCGTCTTCGTCTCTGGATACCATGCAATCCTCTACTCTTTCTTTTGGAGGGTCTACAAAGAATCTCCAGACAACAGGAATCTCTCCTCTCATGGTTTTTACTCTCTGTGAATAGATACGTTCATCCTTTACGATTTCAACATGATCTTTCAAATATTCTTCTACGGCTTCTTTTGCTTCCATATCATCGAGTAGGAGTTGAATGCAGTAATAGTCAGCCAGATCCAGAAATAGACCGTAGCAAGCAAACCCTGCTCCCAGACCATTTTCTCGATCTACCATTGTGGTAAGCATTTCAGTTACCCTGCGACCGCTCTCTCTCTTTCCATCTGTATTGATCAAGCCAGCTATGCCGCAGGCGCTAATTTCTTTCCTAAAACCGTGGGTTGGACGAGTAATTACGAATTTCATTTATTATCAACTTTCATCAATCGTTTAATATGTTCAATAAACTCGTTCAATGCTTAATTTTCAATTTTCTCTTTTCTGTTTGTTTCAGTTCTTCAGCCACAAATTTCAGTGTTCTTTCGAAATCATAAGCGGAAACATATTTCCTATCTGGCATGTTTTCTAAGATTTCTTTTGAAAGGATTATATCATCCATAAATTCTTTTTTACTTCTTGGAAAGTCTAATTGTTCTAATGCTTGAGTTATGACCAATTTTTTATATTTATAATCGTTTTTTTCCATCTTATTTCACCTCCTATTTATGATAGGTTGTGTTCTGGTTATATAGACTATTTTACGTTTACAAAAATGTTTTTGTGACTCTTTCATAACATTTCATAACCTTTATGAAGACATCTTAAAAAGATTTATAACCTTGTAGTAGGAAAGAAATTTCCTATAGGCAGAAGGTGAAATCATGGGAAGAATCAAAAGTGGATATAGCGAAGAATCAAAAAAAGAAACCATTAAAAAAGCACAACAAGAAGATGTGAAATTTGTTCGCCTTCAATTCACTGATTTGAATGGAACCTTTAAGAGCACAACTATACTGGTCGAGAGCTTTGAAGAAGTTCTTGAGAATGGTTTGGGATTCGATGGTTCCTCGATATTGGGTTATACACCCATTGAGGAATCAGACATGCTTTTAATGCCAGATCCCAATACATATTCTCTACTTACATGGAGACCCAATTCAAAAAAGGTTGCAAGAGTTATATGCGACGTTCATTTCCCTGACGGAAAGAGATTTGAGGGCGATCCGAGGTTCATAGCACAGAGAGCTTCACAGAAAGCTAGAGATATGGGTTATGTTTATAATTGTGGTCCAGAATTGGAATTCTTCTTGTTTGAAAAAGATTCTCCGACTATTGAACCGGTACCCATCGATCATGGAGGATACTTTGATTTCCATCCCTTGGATATGGCTGAAGATGTAAGGAGAGACATGATACTTACTTTGGAGAGCTTTGGCCTTGAAGTTGAAATGAGTCATCACGAGGTATCTCCTGGTCAATACGAAGTAGACTTTAGGTTTGGAGATTTAGTCACCATAGCAGATAGTGTAATGACCTACAAGATGGTGGCAAAAACCATAGCACACTTTCATGGATATATCACGACATTCATGCCAAAACCCTTGTTTGGAGTGAATGGATCTGGAATGCACACCCATCAAAGTCTATGGAATGTAAAAGATAATACTAACGCCTTCTTTGACTCAAAAGCAAAAGAGAGAAATGGATTGTCTGAAACGGCTAGGTACTTCATTGGTGGCTTGTTGCACCATGCCAAGTCACTATCAGCTATCGTAGCTCCAACCGTTAATTCATACAAAAGGCTTGTTCCCGGTTACGAGGCACCGGTTTACATTTCTTGGGCCTTTAAAAACAGATCAGCCCTAATCAGAGTACCGGAAATTTTTCCAGGGGAAGAGAAAGCTATGAGGGTAGAATTCAGATGTCCTGATCCATCATGCAATCCTTATTTGGCTTTTGCAAGTATGTGCGAAGCCGGTTTGGACGGAATAAAGAAAAAGATCGATCCACCAGAACCTGTTGAAGCAGATATCTATGAAATGAGTGCTGAAGAAAGAGAAAAGCATGGAATAGACTCACTGCCAAGTACGTTGGCGGATGCTCTAGATCATCTTGATAATGATAAAGTATTGCAAGAAACCTTAGGAGACCACGTATACAAGAATTTCATGAAAATAAAGAGAGATGAATGGGATAATTTCAGAATTAACGTAACGGATTGGGAGATAGAGAGATACTTGAGGGCGATTTAACCATAATAACCATAAAGAAGTATCTCTTTCTTATATATTAGAAAAAAGGGGGCAAATGAAAATCCCTAGAAGGTTAACCATAGCTCTGGATGAGGACGCGGATAGTTTGCTGGAAAGAATAAAGGAAGAGACAGGACTATCTCTGAGTGAAATAGTCAGACAAGCCATATTTTT
>CAYFZR010000052.1:0-40537 GCA_964347835.1 uncultured archaeon | reverse complement strand
TCTGCTTTTTCTGGATCTTTAAGCAATTTTTTCATTTTTTCTTTTGATTTTTCTACATTTAAAACTTCCTTTTCCATAACAAAACCCTATTATTATTTTATTTTTAATTATTTTATTGCTCTGAGTGGCTCGTTACTTTTGCTCTCTGGTATCTGAATATTTTACTTCCAATTGACATAAAGGGTTTTGAGAGTTTTATTCCATGCGAGATGGGCATGAGTGGAAATGCCTTTATCTCTGGTGGGAATATCTTACCAGGATTCATAATGTTGTTTGGATCTCTCTCCTTCTTGAATATCTTTATTTTTTCCAGCCTTCTTTTTCCAAAGAAACTCTCAGATTCTCCCGAAAACCATATTCCGGTGGAATATAACCTGCCACCAAATTTCTTCGAGATATCGATAATTTTGAATGCGTTGTTCCATCCGAAGGTAAATCTTAAAAAGGAACGTTCGTCATCCAAGAAAAACGCGAGGAGAGCAGATTCATTTTCGCTGGCAAGTTGACCTTCTGCGCCTATGAACATGCCTTTTGTTTCTTTATCTACTTCTTCCAAAACATCTTTGAGTCTGGCGTTAGGAATCAACGCCTCGCTGGGTATAACGCTGGGTCCAAGTCTCTTTATCCTAAGAGGGTAGAATCTCTCTTCCCATTCTTCCCGGGAGAATTCAGCGCTTACGATCTCGCCTGCATTAGAGTATATTATATCCGCAAGTCTCTCCTTAACTTCTTCGTAATGAGACTCGTAGTATGCGAATATCGCATAGTATTTATCTTCTGGCAGGACTTTGTGTCCTGTTGCCTCTTGTTTAAGCCTGATAAATCCAGGAGTTCCAAAGGCTATTGTATAAGGTTTTATATACCTAACTATTTGATTTATCGCTGATTCTAAATAATAGGCGTCTTTGAACAATACGGTTACTGGAATTATCTCTTCGTAGTCCTTTACTTCGATCTTTAATTTCGTTATGAAGCCTGTTATTCCCTCACAGTCACAAACGAGATCTAAGTCCTTGCCTCTGAATGTCTCTATCTTACCGTCAGGGGTAACTACTTCGGCTTCTCTTACTACGCTAGAAGCATCTCCATAAGTTAAACTGCCTATTCCTGTTCCTCCCTGTGATATCCAACCTGCTACAGTAGCGGACGGTGCGCTTGATGGGTAGTGCTTTAGTTGCAGACCTTGTTTTTTCAATTCTTTTTCGAGATTATTCCAAATTACACTGGGCTCTACCGTAGCGGTCTTTTCATTTTTATTTATCTCTATAATCCTGTCCATCTTAGAAAGGTTTGCAACCACTCCTCCATAAACAGGTAATGAGCCTCCATATCCTCCCGAGGCGGAACCTCTTGGTATCAGAGGCATTCTATACTCGTTTGCCAGATTTACCAGTTTTACCAATTCTTCCTTGTTCTCTGGGAGTACAACCGCATCTGGCATGGTATCCAGCATAAAAAGAGGAACTACATCAGGAAGTATTCCTACATCATGAGAGTGCAGGAGCAGTTCATTCTCATCAAAACTTACTCTGTCACCGAATATTTCTTTCAGTCCTTGTTTTTCCCTTTCTTCTCTTTCCCATGGGGGCAGGATGATGAACGATACAATGAGTATTACGAAGGGTAATGCCATTAGTATGATTGCTGGTAGTATTCCTTCCCTGCTCAGGAATTCTGGAACATAAGTGGTAAAGCCTCTGAAACTTTTGGAGAATAATTGTCCACCTATTACGACATTCCACCTCATTGCAAAGACTCCGATAACGACGAGCAAGGAAGTGAAGAAAAACCCTACATTTCTGACTTTATCACTAAACCTGAACATTAGAAGCGCGCCGATTACGATCAGGGGGATTACTTCTCCCATGATCATCTGAACTCCTAAGAAGGAGAATGCGATCTCTTTAGATATTAGCTGCGAGATTACTACCCACTCTTCAGCAGACTCGTACATCTTCGATAAAACTTCTAATGACTCGAAGGACAAGTCTATAATTAGAAAGTACCAGAGGTAGGTTGCCAGTGATTTCATGCAGGCGTGATCTAATGGTGTCCTTCTGATCATAGATACGATGACGTAGATTAGAATCAACATCGCTATACCGGATACTATGGCGGATAGTAAAAATATAATCGGCATTAGAGGTGTGGACCACCAAGGATTGGCTTTAACCGATCCAAATATGAAACCAGCGTATCCGTGGAGTAGAGCAGCCGATGGAATCCCTATCGCCGCGAGCGCCGTAGTGATCTTGTGATCAGTTTCCAGAGATTCTCTTGATATATCTGTGATACCTAAAGCCAAAACAAAGTAAATAAGTTTTTTAATTCCTCTGCTCGACTTTGCAAACCTCACGATATCTTCCCTAAATATGAACCAGATCTCTAAGGTCAAAATTATAAGATATGATAAGTAAACATAGCCAAAAGCAGCCATTGCTGAGTTTGGATTCGGAGTCAAGAATATTTCTGGTGCCCTAAAAGGCTGAGTTAGGTGGAAGAGCAAGGGCTGACAGCAGATTAAAAGGAAGGCATAAGCAGTTAGTACAGCCATTTTAGCGACGGGTTCTACCTCCTTTCTTCCAAAGACATGGTAAATTGAGGAAACAATAAAGGCCCCAGCCACTAAACCAGTGATATACGGGTAAAGAACAATAAGTATACTCCATTGCACTTCGATTTCGTTGGGAAATAAAAATCCTTGCAAATGCTCGATCATTTTTAAATCACCTCCTTATCCAATCCTACATAGAAAACCTTGGGTTCGGTGCCTTGACCCGGCTTTAGAACAGCAATTCTTTCTTCCCTGAGAATTTTGCTTACAGAACTATTTGGATCGTTTAGATCGCCAAAAACTCTTGCCCCTACAGGACATTCCTGAACGCAAGCCGGTAACAAACCTTTATTTATTCTATGATAGCACCAAGTACACTTATCCGCTACATTTCTCTCCGGATGGATGAATCTCGCTCCGTAAGGACAAGCCATGATGCAGTATCTGCATCCGATACAGTATTTTTCATCAACAAGAGTAACACCGTCTTTTGTTTTGTAGGTCGCTCCTACTGGACAAACCTGCACACAAGGAGGTTTTTCGCACTGATTGCATAGTTTTGGAACGAAAAAGCTTTTTCTTATGTTTTTTTCGCTCTCCTCAAATCCATGGATTCCGCCATTCGGTGATATTACTACAACCTCTCCATCCAGAGTTATTACATATTTTTCAACCCACGTTCTGAAGACGTGCTCGTTTAAAGGTACATGATTCTCTCTCTTACATGCTTCTACGCAAAAACCGCATCCTATACATTTAGTTGTATCAACAACAAACCCCCAATGATGCACTGACATTTCTTTTTCTGAGAAAGCGTTTGCTATTTGCACAACATCGGATGTAAGAGACTCTATGGCTATAGCCAATCCTGCAGATGTTTTTATTGCGGTTAATATGAAGTCGCGACGGGAGATTGTCATTTTATACCTCCTTTGAGTAATACCAGGGTTTAAATGGAATGTGCGGATTATGACACGATCTACATTTTTTTCCAGGATTATGAGTTTCAAAATCTACTTGAGGAAATCCAGATGGTCTCGAAGCCATAAAGGCGTGACACCTTCTACAGAGTTCTTTTGACGTCTCTGCTATCGGTTTTATCGCTGTAGGAGACTCAACATGATTTAACGCAGGACCATGACAGGTTTCGCAGTTTACACCTTTGTGTTGATTCTCGCTCCAATCCTTGAAGTGGAGCGCATGGCAATCTTTACAGGCAGAAGATTCTGAATAGACTAAAGGAAGATTTTTGTTTTCTTCCAGAGAGTCTCCACGATAGTGCCCATATTTACCGAATGAATCTGGAATGACTACTGCTCTAACTGCAGCAAATACAATCGCGAATACAACCAATATTAGAACAACTAATTTAACATGAGTCTTCATCTTATTCTCACCATTAAACTTATTGTTTTAGGTTTAAGTGATTCTAGGAGCGTTATTCCTGTGCCCTCAAATTCATGCCACGTTCCCTCAACTTGAGGCGCCTCAGAGTGACAGTAAGCACAGACCTCGGAGGGGTTTTCGTTTACGCAAGCGGTGTGCGAGCCGTGACAAGTAACACATTCTGGTGCTAGTTTACCGGATTTTAGTCGTTTGTAATGGGTGCTTTTTATAAATGCTTTATATTCTTCTGTATGACAAACGCTTCCACAGGTTTCAGTAACTTCTTTGAAAAATACGGTGCTCTCCGGGTTTCTTGTACTCTTAATGTTGTGGCCACCATGGCATGTGGTACACTCTGGTCCCGTCAAAACCTGCTCGCCAAACTTTATTCTTTCTAAATAAACGCCATTTGGAAAGTTCTTAGAATTTTGTTTTAGTGTATTCCTCAGTTCCTGCCAATGAGCGGATTCAAAATAATTTGATTTTTGATGGCATTCGGCACAAACTCTAGTTATTGAGGCGGTATTTAGAATCAGCAAATCTTCGTGAGCAATTCTCTCATCCTTTGCGTTGCCTCCATGACAGTTGTCGCAAGTTACAAAATTGTCAGCATGTACGGTCTCAGTCCATTCGGTGTACTTTTCATAAACATCGGTATTTTCTAATGCACTGTGGCAGGATACACAGGAATTCTCTGTCAATGCTTCAGACAGCGATTCGGATCTTTTTGCATAATGTAAGGCATCCAAAAGATCGCGCTTGAATTCATATTTGTCTGAACTCATCTCTACGTTTTCTGAGAGTTTTTTCCTGGCATTTTTTAAGGCTTCTTCGGCGTAAAGGACATCTTTTCCTCTCTCTTCCGCAGTCAAAACGGCTTCTTGAGCTTTTGCTATTGCACTCTCCACCTGACCTCGGAGTTCAAAGATTTCTTTAGGTTCTCTAGTGGCTCTTGGTGAGGCGCCAGAATTAAGAGATATTAAAGTGAACGTCGCACCGGTTATTATCGAAAAAGCGAGCATATAGACCTTGAACTTCCCTATTAAAGTGTCTGAGGACATGAACATAGTTTATAATTAATTAAATTTATATTAGTCCATTTTTACAGACGTTTAGCGGATTATTTTCCATTTTTTAGAAGATGTATCTGGTTTAGATAATATTATTTTTAGATTATTTTTTTAATGATATGATATATTTTTGAAGAACGTTTTTCTACCCTAAGGGGGGAAATTAGGGGAGTTCTATCTCGTTTACTAGTTGAGATGTTGAGTTGCGAAGCAACTCGACCTGATGATCCCCTCCACCTTTATTAAATGTGGATCAAAGGCACCACCTCCTTCGGAGGTAGAGCAACTCCTATGCTTTTTGAAGGTTTTTTACTCGATTATTCTAGTTGAGATGTTGAGTTGCGAAGCAACTCGACCTGATGATCGGTTGTAGCGCGTTTTGAAGGTCGCACGTTTATTGCTATTTGAGTTGTTGAATTCGCGCTAGCGAATTCGACCTGATGATCCACCTTTCAGAAGGTGGAGGGGCAAATATACTTTATAGTAGAATTTAAAAATGATGTAATATGTCCTCCAAACATGTTCTGGTCTTCTTTATGCTTTTTATAATCGTTTACCCCTGTTTTGGTACGACCATAGAGGGGAAGGCATTTCATTGGAGTACCTTTCAGCCTTTGCCAAATACCATAGTCAGAGTTTACAGAAATGATACCCTGACGGATCAGGTTACATGCGACCAGAACGGTTACTATCGATTAAATCTTCCACCCGGGAGTTACGTCTTTAAAGCGTTTACAATCAACCAAACTGGAGACGTTTGTTATGTTACTCAAATGAATATAACGCTTTTGAAAGAAAAAGAAATTACTAGATTGGATTTACCGATGTTTCCTGAATTAGGGGACATGTTTCCAGAAATCGAAGGATTACCCTACGAAATGATAGAGGATCTCCCAGAAATAGAGGATTATCCAGTAATTTCCTTGGAAGAAGGTAGGAAATTTGACTTGATGTACGTGATATTCTTTCTTTTGATAATCATTTTCATTCCTACTTTTTTATATTTAAGGAAGACAAAATACGCGGAAATTGAGGGACTAGCGGAAGACGAGACCGAGGTAATAAATATTCTCAAAAGACACGGAGGGCAGATGTTTCAAACAGACCTTACGAAAGAAATCGGATATTCACCTGCAAAAGTCAGTTTGCTCCTATCCGCCTTAGAGGAAAAAGAAGTGATAGAAAAGCGTGTAAAGGGAAGGATGAACATAATACTACTAAGGTCCAAGAAGTAATCTATCCCAAGAGCATCACGGTAAATGTATCTCTCAATCCTGGAGAGAGACCAAGGAGAAATAAAGCGAAATACCAAAAATTCAGGGATCTTTCTTCAATTATTGCCTGGATAATTAGTATAACAAGAGATATTACGATTATCTTTAGAGGAAAAAGGATCAAAGCAGTGTTACTTATCTCTATCAAAAAATTCTCGAACACGTGTTCCTCGAAATATCCATAGAAATCTACTGCAACGAATGTAGCGCTGAAATCTAGCATGTGAGCAAAAAAAATTCCTTGAATCCATCTTTCTTTAAATTTATTTACGTTTAAATAATTTATACCGAACAATATTATTGAAATGGATAAAATTAGCGTGAAGAGTATATATAACAAGGGTTTTAAGGCAATAACATTGATTAAAACTGTATAGAGCGGATATACTAAAAAAGAGGTTCCTATTATAGCAGTAATATAGTAATATTTAATTTCCAATCTTTTTTCAACAAACAATGAGATTAATAAGATTGGTAAAACGGTAAAGAAAATCAAGAAAAATATTCCGGGAGTAACAAAGAAGAAAGTAGTCTTCATGATATTTGCATCTACCAGAGATCTAATACACGACGCAAGGACCAGATACGGCAACAGAGAGATGACAAAATATTTGTCTACTTTTAGATTTAACTTTCCAATTATTTTTTCACTTATTATTATTCCCAAACCGAGCAAAAGTCCATAAAAAACGGTATTGACGATATTGTAGCCAGTATGCCTGTATATAGGTTCAATAAAATATTTTTCGACGAACAACTTATCTCAACCTTTAAAAGACTTAGAGAGTTTTTCATAGGTCGTTTTGAGATGTTCTGGCAAAACTTTTACGTCCGCCAGAGTAGGCATGAAATTTGTATCGCCTATCCATCTAGGCAAGACATGGAAGTGAAGATGTTCCTCTCCTGCTCCCGCGGCTTCTCCCAAGTTAGTGCCTACGTTGAATCCTTCAGGTCTAAAAGCCTCTTTTAAGGCAATTATGGTCTTTTTTAAAATGTAGAAGAGTTCTTCTGACTCTTCGTCTTCTAATTCCTCGATATTTAAAATATGTCTGTAAGGCGCTATCATCAAATGTCCGCTGTTGTATGGATATCTATTTAAAATAACGAAGCATTTCTTTCCTCTAAAAACTATAAGATTCTTTTCATCATCTTTTTCCTTTGGTCTCTCACATAAAAAACATTTATCGTCTTTTTCTCTCAGTATATAATCAATCCTCCATGGTGCCCAGAGCCTGTCCATGCGTACTATAAGTTCGAATAGAATAAAATATTTTTTCTTTTAATCTTGGTATAACCAACCACAATATTAAAAAGGGTCAAATAGAGTATAAGAGTCGCATGATAGGAAGTGCTTATGCCCTTGGCGCAGGAACGATAGTAAATGCCATAGCAAGTGATAAGGGAGCAGCATTTGGATTAGATCTTAAAGTCACTGCGAAAGTAATCTTGGATGAATCTGGAAAGATAAAAGGCAAGATATTAGAAAATCCAGAGGAAAGTACAAGATTAATTGAAAAATGTGTTGAAAATACTCTGTCATACTTCGGTGAAGAGTATGGGGCCTACGTTGAAACAGACTCTAAGGTACCCATTGCAAGGGGTCTGTCCTCCAGTAGTGCTGCTGCAAATGCAGTGGTTTTAGCCACTGCTACCGCCTTGGGTGAGAAGATAGAAAATATGGATGCGATTAAAATCGGTGTCGAGACTGCAAAGGAGGTTGAAGTGACAATAACCGGAGCCTTTGACGACGCATGCGCCTCTTTTTTAGGAGGAATCGTTGTTACTGATAATACAAATAATGAACTACTATTAAGAGAGGAATCAGACGATTACGCGATTATATTGATTCCGGAGGAGAAAAAATACACCAAAGAGAGTAATGTAAGGAGGATGAAAATTTTTAGATCTCAGGTAGAGAAAGTACACGATATAGCATTAGAGGGCAAGTTTTATGATGCCATGACCCTAAATGGTTTGATATACTGCACTGCGCTGGGTTTTGACGTGAAAATAATCTTAAAAGCCCTGGAGAACGGCGCAAAGTCCGCTAGTTTGTCTGGCAAAGGACCGTCCTTCGTTGCTCTGGCGAGTAAAGAAGAAGCGGACAAGATAAAAAACGCATGGATTTCGATTGGCAATGTTTGGATAAGTAAGATAAATAATGAAGGTTCAGGGGTATTGCATGGAAGAGATTGAGGTCATTCGTTTAGAAATAGATGAAGTTGATGAAAAGATCGTTGAATTCTTAAATAAAAGATTAAACTTGGTTAGAGAGTTATCAAGGCTAAAGAAAGTCCAAGGTATTGATATAATAGATAAACAAAGGGAAAAAGAGGTAATAGAAAGAGCAATACAACTATCAAGTCATGAGAATAAAGAAGCGTTATCAAAGATATACTCAGAGATTATAAATGCGTGCAGAGATGCTCAGGAAGAATGATTCTATTGATAAAGGAGGATTACTTTGTTTCCTTTGCACGATGAGAATCCTACTTGCATACGTCCCTACTTAACTTGGTCAATAATCATCTTAAACGTCGCTATCTTCGCATTGCAAATAGCCCTGTTTTTAGGCAGTTCTACTAACATAATTATTATTTTTGGTCTTATTCCAGCAAAAGTATTTGCTGATGGGTCTTATTATACTTTCTTTACTTCTATGTTCCTGCATGCAGGACTCATACATCTATTCGGTAATATGCTATACTTCTACATATTTGGGGACAATATAGAGGACATGTGCGGGAGGGTGTATTTTATACTCTTTTACCTACTCTGCGGGATTATGGCGTCTTTAGTATACTTGTTATCAGCGAGTAATTCCACTATACCAGTCATTGGCGCATCCGGAGCCATATCAGGGATTTTAGGCGGATATGTAACTCTTTTTCCTAAAGTTAGAATAAAAACAGCCATCCCCCTTTTCATAATCATTCAGGTAGTCTACCTCCCAGCGTACGTTTTGATAGGTTTTTGGTTTGGCTATCAGTTAATATTCGTTTTAATGGGGGCTCAAACCGGGGTCGCGTACTGGGCTCACATCGGTGGTTTCCTGGCTGGAATGGCTCTAATAAAACCATTCGCGAGGAGGAAACACCTCCATCCTATATACGTGGAAGGGAAATAATAAATCACATATTAATATATTATAGATCTATTAATCTAATTATTAGGATATCTAACAGAAAATCTTTAATATTCAGTATTAATATAGAGATTCTAAACCAGAAACTTTTCAGGAGTTAGTAATTATGACAACTGAATATCATCTCACCTCCAAAATGAAGGACATAAGAGAGCCTACTGATGACACGATTTTTGTGAGAGTTAGCGAAGACCGAGTTGTAGAATGGGATATAAGGAGAATAATTGAAGCCCTGCACAAAGAAACAGAGATGCCGTTAGAAATAGCGAGCAAGATTGCCCAAGAAGTGGAAGACTTAGTTAATGAATCAAAAATAGAATTCGTGTCGGCCCCCTTGATCAGAGAGTTGGTTAACAGTAAATTGATAGAACATGGGTACGAAGATTACAGGAAAAAGCATACAAGACTTGGTTTGCCGTTATATGACATGACTAACCTATTCTTTTTGAAAAATAAGGAAAATGCAAACGTTCATCACACGTCTGAGGCGATAAATTTAACTATAGCAGAAAGAGCAAAAAAAGAATACGCTCTTTTGAATGTTTTTTCGGATGAAATAGCCTACGCACATCAAATTGGTCTAATACATTTGCATGACTTAGGATTCATTGATAGACCATATTGCTCAGGACAATCGATAGAATATCTCAAAAAATTTGGATTGATTATGGATGGAAGGGGAAGTCTTAGCGTAGCGAGTCCTGCCAAGCACGCTGAAGTACTTATATTGCATATGACGAAATTCGCAGCTGCGTTACAAGGCCATTTTGCTGGAGCAATTGGTTGGGACGCCATTAACCTATTCGTTGCGCCTTTTCTGGTAGGAATGGACCAAGAAAAAATTAAGCAACTTGCACAGATGATGGTATACGAATTTGCGCAGCAGGCAGTTTCCAGGGGAGGACAGGTTACTTTCACAGATACCAACTACTACTGGGAGGTTCCAAATCATTTTGCCGATGTTCCTGCCATAGGTCCTGGAGGTAAATATACAGGAAACACATATTCTGATTATATAGAAGAGTCTCAGGCTTTTGCAAGAGCGGTTTTTGAGGTATATTTGGAGGGAGATAGATATAAGAGACCTTTTTTCTTCCCTAAGCCAGACCTGCATATAACTGAGAGATTCTTCAAGACAGAGGAGCATGAAGAATTTTTAGATCTTGTTTCGAAAGTCGCAGCAGAGATGGGAAACACCTACTTCATATTCGATAGGGGAGAGGAGGCGAAGATCTCAGAATGTTGTCGTTTACAATTTAAATTAAAAGAAGATGATTTAAATGACGCTAAACATCCTTGGAAGATGAGATATTCTGCTATGCAAAATGTTACATTAAATCTCCCCAGAGTAGCATACATTTCGAAAAGAAAAGATGATAATCTTTTTGAGGTCATTGAAAAAACATTAGATCTTGCAGTTAAAGCGCATAAAGAGAAGAGGGATTTTATTAAGAAATTACTTGTATTAGGCCAAGACAGCCCCCTCCCGATATTGACTATGGAACTAGACGGCGAGCCTTATTTAAGATTGCACAGGGTAAGTTACCTGATAGGATTGTTAGGGCTCAACGAACTGGTGGAGTACCATACCGGGGAGGAGATGCACCAATCAACTAAATCCCTGAAGTTTGGACTTAAGGTAGTCGCATTCATAAGGAAGAAATGCGAGGAACTTAGCAAAGAAAACGATATGCATTTTGTTTTAGAACAAACTCCGGCGGAGTCCACTGCTTATAGGATGGCTAAACTAGATTTAGCTCAATACAGAGATCAAGCCGAAGGAATAGTAAAAGGAAACTTAGAAAATTATGAGGTGTACTACACCAACTCTACTTACCTCAACGTTGGAGCGCCAATATCGCCCATAGAAAGGGTAACCCAAGAAGGGATATTCCATCCTTTAATTGACGCTGGGGCAATGACTCACGTTTGGCTTGGTGAGGCAAAACCAGATCCTTCTTCACTGGGTAATTTTGTCAAAAAGACCTTTAAAAATACAAAAAATACTCAAATAGCCTTTTCTCCAGAGTTTACCTACTGCAAATCTTGCCATAAAACTTCAAGGGGATTAAATGAAAACTGTCCTTTGTGCAACTCTCCAAACATAGAGGGAATAACAAGGATCACCGGCTATTTTTCTACAACCAATAATTGGAACAAAGGAAAACTCGCTGAGTTAAGAGATAGAGGCAGGGCAGGAAAGTATTTCTTAGGAGGTTAAAAAATGAAGATGATTCTATTTACTCAAGAGGAATGCAAGAGTTGTTATTTTATGAAAGAAATTGCAGAGGAAGTTAAGGAAGAAGAGGAAATTGAGGTAACATACTTAGATTTGAGAGAAGTAGACGGAATGGCAGAGGCTGCGTTTTATGATGTAAATGTCACGCCAACTCTAATATTGGTAGATTCTAATGAAATTGAATTAAATTCATGGCGCTATAAGGTTCCAGAAAAATCAGAGATACTGGGAGTAATTAGGAAGTATAAAATAAAGAATAAAATAAAAAAAGGATCGAGACAATGGAAAACGGATTAAGAATTGCTGGTTTTATAGGAACTTCTCTTGTAGATTGGGACGGAAAAATATCTTCGGTTGTGTTCGTTCCCAAATGCAATTTTAGGTGTGCTTTCTGTCACAATTATGATCTATTTAAGGAGGATGGATTGGAGAAAATCAGTGAAGACGAGGTTTTGAAAGTCCTAGCAGGAAATAAGGACTGGATAGACGGATTGGTAATCTCAGGAGGAGAGCCAACTTTACAAGGAAAAGCATTGATAAATTTCATACGAAAAATCAAAGAAATGGGCTTTTTAGTAAAGTTAGACACCAATGGAACGAATCCTAAACTTTTGAAGAAGTTATTAGATGAAAAATTAATTGATTACGTCGCGATGGATATTAAGACCGAGCTGGAGCCTCAAAAATATTCTAAAGTTACTGGAGAGCCTAATAATTTAGAAGAAATAAAAGAGAGCATTAATTTATTAAAGAATTCTAGTATCGACTATGAATTTAGAACTACTGTCGTTCCAACCCTTACATCAAAAGAAGATATCTTAAATATTGCAGAATTTATTAAAGATTCAAAGCGCTACGTATTACAGCAATATCACCCTGAAAAAGCCTTCGATCCAAATTTTAGGTCGATTAGACCTTACGCAGAAAAAACTTTAAGTTTTCTTGCAAAAGAAACGAATAAATTCGTCAAGACGGATTTAAGATTGAGGTAGCAATTGAAAGTACAAAACTATTTTATCCAATAATCTTTACCATAAAGACATGCTTAGCCTTACATTCCACGGCGGGGTTAACGAAATAGGCGGCAACAAGTTCCTTCTGGAAGATGAAAAAACAAGAATATTCTTGGACTTCGGTAAGAACTTTTCCAGAGAGAAAAGATTTTTCGAGGAACCTTTCATAAAGGCAAGAGAAGAAAAACATCTTCTCGCGTTGGAAATTCTTCCCAAGATAGATGGACTCTATGAAAAAGACGAGAAAACATATAATCTGGATGGAATAATCATAAGTCACCCTCATACGGATCACTATGATTGTATTCGATTTTTAAAGGACGATTATCCCGTTTACTGCGGAGAGGCTACAAGAGACATCATCATGGCGAGAGAATTTTCTTCTCAATCCATTGGAGATGGTTACAACATATGCAAACTAACCTCAAGAGAAGAGGTGGTATGCAAAGAATTCAAGACTTTTAGAACAGGAGATACAGTGGACATATCCACTTTTACAGTTACTCCGGTACACGTAGATCATTCCGTGCCTGCTTCATATGGCTTCATCTTAGAAACAAATGAAGGAAACATCGTTTACAGTGGAGATCTCAGGATGCACGGACCCATGATGAATATGACTCGGGATTTCGTAAAAAAAGCCAAATCGTTTGAGCCAGAGGTACTTTTAATAGAAGGTACTCACATAGGTGCTAGCAAAATCGAGAGCGAAGAAGAAGTCTCCAATAAAGTCGAAAGGATAATGTCTTTTACAGAAAAATTAGTTTTAGCTGGTTTTGCTCCAGCGGATTTTGATAGACTAAGATCTTTTTACGAGGCAGCGAAGAATAACGATAGAAAAATCGGAGTATCCATGAAGCAGGCTTACATGATGCACATTTTAAGAAAAGATCCAAAACTCCATCTTCCAAGGCTTGACGATCCTAACATCTTAATCTTTGCTAGAGAAAAGAAAAGCCATAGAGAATACGAAAAGAGGATCATGGATGCCTATTCAGAAAATGTCATAGATTCTAAGGAGATAAACGAAATTCAAGAAGAGATGGTTTTGGTATGTACCCTTTATGATATGAATGAAATGGTTGATATAAAGCCTGAGGTTGGGAGCAACTACATACTTTCATCGAGCGAACCCTTCGATGAAGAGATGGAGATAAGCTACGAAAAACTCCTTAACTGGCTTGAGTTTTTAGGGATACCTTTATATCAAACGCATGCCTCTGGGCATGCTGCACCGCATGAGATAAAACAAATAATAAGAGAGATATCTCCAAAAAAACTTTTTCCCATTCATACGGATAGACCTGAATTATTCAGGAAATTCATCTCTGATTTAGATGTAGAAGTAATTTTGCCTGATGAAGGAAAAAAATACGAGTTATGGAATTTTTGACACGAAAGATGGAAAAGATTAAGTAACCAATTTTATTTGAATTATTCCACAAATAATAAATAAATGGAATATTATTATAATTATGGTGAATTAATTGAAAGAAGGCATTGAAATAAGAAAAGTGGATGATCAAGGTAGATTTGTCTTGCCATCGGATTGGAGAAAAAATGAACTAGAAGGGGAAGAGGTATTTGTGGTAAAGAGAAGAGGATATCTCAAAATTATACCAAAGAAAAGAGCAAATCTCACCAAGTTTTTTGACAAAGTGGATCTTGGGGTTAATATAGGAGATTGGAAAGAGTTCGAAAGGAAATTTTACGAGGTGTAAACTTGAGGTTCCTGGATGCAAACATTTTTATCTACGCGTTCTATAAACCAATTGGATTATTAGATCCATATCAAAAAGAGATGAAAGAAAAGGCAAAGGACATAATAAGAAGAGTGAATCAGGGGAAAGAAGAAGTAGTAACAACCGTAGTCCATCTGTCTGAAATCTCCAACATACTGAAAAGGTCAATGTCCCTGGAAGATCTTTTTACATTACTTGTTACCCTATACTCTTTGGATAACGTAAAAATCCTTGATGTCGCCAAGGAAGATTATCTCGGTGCAATAGAACTCATGGAAGACCTAAGGCTCGATCCCAATGATAATCTCGCCGTACAAACGATGAGAATGGAGGGAGTGAAGGAGGTTTACTCCTTTGACAGAGGATTCGATGATGTCAAGAATATAGCGAGAGTCGTTTAAAAAAAATATAGAGATTATCCGCCTTGCTTTCTCATCGAGATTATCTGGAAATGTTTATAAGATTGAGCGTTATAAGTGAAAGAAATACAGGGAGTGATAAAAATGACTGAACTAAAACCTGGATTAACTCATGATATGACCATTGTGGTGACCGATGATATGGCAGCCTCAAGATATGTAAAAGGTACACCAGATGTTTTCGCTACAGCAGCAATGTTAGCCTTAATCGAGCATACAGCCTACGATCTGATACAGCCTTATTTAGAAGAAGGTCAAACTACTGTCGGAACTCATATAAATGCTAGTCACATTGCTGCCACCCCTTTGGGCATGAAGGTAACAGCGAAGGTAAGACTAGAAGAAGTGGATAGAAGGAGGCTTGAATTTTCAGTTGAGGTTTTTGATGAAGTGGAGAAGATAAGCAATGCCAAACATACTCGCTTCATAATAGACAAGGCTAAATTTGATGCCAGAACACAAGAAAAGTCGGAGAAAGCATGAGATCAATATTCTTATTATTTTTTATTCTTTTCAGTACCATTAAAAGAAAAATAAGAGAAATAACCATTAAAGTGGTTTGAAACTCTCTCTGTGGAGAACGCTCTCCAAATCGTACCTGCCAGTCCTATATCCGTCTCTTGACGGGTAGCCCACAGGAACTATTGCTACGGGTCTAACATTCTTGGGCGCATTTATAACTTTTCTCACCTCTTCCTCATGAAATGCGCCTACCCAGCAGGTTCCCAATCCTTCTGCTACGGCAGCGAGCATTAAATTCATAGTTGCGGCTGCAGTATCCTGTATACAGTATAATTCAGTTCCTCTAAATCCGTATCTGCTAGCAGATCTTTCTCTGTCGGCACAAACAACTATAACAGCGGGTGCTTCGTAGATAAACGTTTGATATAAAGCAGCATTGGCTAGATCTCTCTTATTTTTCTCTTCTTTTACGAGAACAAATTCCCATGGTTGGAGATTTCCGGCTGAAGGTGCCTTTATGGCGGCCTCCAATATACGGAGGATCTTTCCTTCTTCAACATCCTTATCAAGAAAGTGTCTGACGCTTCTTCTTTCGTTTATAGCCTCATATAACTCCAATAACCCACCTCCGACCGATACATTTTTCTTGATGAAGTTAAAAATGGGTGTTGGTGGAGGAATTGAATAGACACTATATATCAGTTTTGGTATGCGTATCACTACTGATTAATGTTTCCTTGTCTTTAGCTGAAGAAATAAATGAGACGAGTAAAATCACCTTCAAAGATCTGGGACTCTCATCAAGAAGGGTGAAGGTACCAAAAGACGAAGACGACAGAACGGTTAGATTAATAGTAAACTTTCCGGGTTTAGAGAGAGAAGGAGAACTGCATATATTTACAGCATCTATGGCAAGACCTCTATCAAACATAAAAGTCTACCTGAATGACCTAGCTATAGGGTCATCTTGGATAGAAGACGAGATAACGTTTCCGCTAAAAAATATGAAGGAAAATAATACGCTCATGATTTCTGTCAGGGTAAAGGGATCTGGTAAATGGGCGACAGTAAGCTCAGATTCTTACATCGAATTCAGATTACCTGAAGAAGAGATTGTTTTGCCTCCGCCTTCCATTCCACCACTTCCACCCACTATAGAACTAGAAGAAGTAAGATCTGATATTAAAGAAGAACTGGATGCCTTAGATAGTTCATTGGCTTTTGCAGATAGCCTAGATATAGATATCAAAGATGAGAGCTCAAAGGTAACTGATTTTAAAAAGGAACTCCAGACAGCGGATTACGAAAAATTAATGGAGATCGAGGACGAAATAGCCAGAATATCATATAGTGTGCAAGCCAAAATTGATGGGGCATTTAAAGGAAGAATATCTTCACTTAAAATAAATATTGAGGGTACAAAAAACAAAATTTTAGAATCAGAAAGCTTTCTTGTGAATATTGACGACGCTAGTAGGTCCATCGATGCTGCAATGGCGTATCTAACTAAAGCAGAGAAAGATCTAGACAATAAAGAATATTCAAATGCAAAAAAGAATGCAGATAATGCTGCTATTCTTATAGAAAACGCGATGGAAAAATTAGATGCGGCAAAGCGTGAAGGATATCAAAAGGGGAGATTTTTCGTCCTAATCCAGTTAGGAGCCATACTTATTTTGTTGATAATGATATTACTGATAAGGAGACTTTAAAATTCATATTTCAAGGAAATCTAACTTCTCAAATCCCAATCCAATATTTTTCCATGCTTGTCTACAGTCACTCTATGAACCTTCCCTTCATAAGCCACGACAAACCAAAACTCATTTACTTTTGATCCCCATGCTATGAGTCTGCCTTCTACCATGCCTCTCTCATCCATCCATTTTGCTGCGATTTCTTCTATTTTGTCGGCATCTAACCTTTCTAACTCAATCTCTTCGAGTACTTCAGGCTCTGGTTCAACCAACTTCGCAGTAGGTAATTCCACTTCAAAAACTTCTCTCATTTCTGGCTCAGGAAGTATTATCTCCTCATCGGGTCTCTCTACGACAATAACTTTTGGTACAACCGGCTCAGGGATTTTCTTTTCCATTTTTGGATATTTGAAAAGTTGATAGAGAAATGCTCCGAGTAGAATGAGAAACAAGGGAATCGGATAGGCCCAAACCGGTATAGTCGGTTGAGAAGGAGGTTCTACCCGCAGCCGGACAGATTGAATCGCATTATCGCATAAAATCTGGGCTTGTATAGCAGAACTAATAGTTCTCTCGTAGTCTCGCCTATCATAATATGATTTAGCCGAATTGAAGTTATTTCTAGCCGTTTTTAATATTTGTGAGGCTATAAATATGTCGTATTCTTTACTTTCCATTGAAAATAGCGTTTTATTCGTGTCTATAATTTTTTTTTCAGCATTTTCCAATTCTTTTTCTGCATCTATTTTTAACTCATCTATCTTTTCGACGATTATAGCCTTTCTTGTGATTATAGAAGAGTTTACCTCTCTTAACCATAGATCTGCTATCTCTAAGTCTTGCTGTGCCTTTAGATAGTCCTTTCTTTTGTAAGCCTCCTTTGCTGATATGTACCTTAATTTTGCCTTCAGTAACTTCCTTCGTAGTTCAGTTTTATCTTCCACATCGCTTTCATCTAACCTTTTTTCTACCCTCTCTAACCTACTATAAACTTCATCGAGGAACTGTTGGATTTTTACCCTGTATTCCATTAGTAGATCATCAATGGCTTTTACTATCAGTTCTTCATGTTCTACTCTATATCCTTCAAATATTAATTGATCATTAATGACTATAGCAGGAGTTTTATGAACGTCGTAGGCAATTGCCTTTGGATTTTTATCGTAGAAACCACCAAACGTCTTAATCTGAAAAGGTATGCGTTCGATATCTATAAGACCCAGATACTGTTGGGAAACTTTATCTAGAGTCTCATTTACATCCTCGTTACCACCCAATCCTGAAATGTAGAAGAACTTAATCTCAATAGAAACTGAGAGTGAAAGACCTATCATAAGGCATAAAAAAATCAGCGTTAAATATCTCAACTGAATGCCTCCAAAATCGAAGCAAATTCTTATTCAGATTCTCCAATAAATATTTTTTCCTTATCGATGGATGCCTCTTCCATAACATTTTCAGAAACGTATATAGGGGCATCGACCCTAAGTGCGAGAGCAATACAATCACTAGGCCTTGCATCTACTTCTTTTGTTGCGCCGTTTACTTCAATGGTCAACCTAGCGAAATATATGCCGTCGTTGATGTCATCTATTAGGATGCGTTTGATTCCAGAACCTATTTCGTCGAGTACGGACACGAATAGTTCGTGAGTAGTAGGTCTAGGAGACGTGGTACCCTCTATGGCTGATTGGATAGCAACTGCTTCCGGTATCCCTATGAATATTGGTAGAACGCGTTCTGAATTATCTTCTAACAGGACGACCGGAGCGGGTTCATTGGTGGATCCGGAAGGAAATACGCCATACACACTAACTTCAATGTAGTCTTCCATGAACATTACCTTTATTCAGTAGTTGGGATTCTTCTTTAGATATAAATCTTGTTATGAGGGAATAGAAAAAAATACTCGCAAATCAGCCGATGTGTCTTACAGCAATCATAGAGACTATGTCGGAGGCATCTTCAGCTTTATCTGCCACATTCCCTATAAGAGAAATGATCTCACGAAGTTGAATTATGGAGAGAACATCCAATTCCCCTTCTGCTTGAAATAACATCTTTAGTGTTTCGTGTTCGATTTCATCAACTTCTTCTTCCCTTTGATCGACTTCCTTTGCCTTGAACGCAGCGTTGTGCATATCAGTATTCATGTAGTTTATACTCTCTCTTAATGTCTCTACTGTCTCAACAACTGAATTAACTAATGATAAGAGTCTATTCTTCAATTCCTGAGATATTTCCATACATTTCTCAGAAAATACAATACACATGGAATGAAAGCTTTTCTCTCTCACTTGAAACATTCTTACTGCTGTCTTTGCAGCGTCTGCTACCTCATCTAACCTTTCTACCAGTTTAAATAGGTTCTCTCTGCTAACGACCGACAGATTACTATCACGAAGTTTAGAATCGATCTCTCTCCTTAAGTCGTCCGCCTCGCCTTCAGCGATGTTCACTCTCTCAATCAATTCTTCCATTCTATCAAAATCTTCTTCGCAGAAAGCATCAACGACTTTTTTTAACTCCTCAACGGTCTTCTCAACTATTTCCATATGTTTTTGTACATACCCTAAGATCTCTTTATCCTGCGTCCTGCCGAAAACTAGAACCCTCCAACTCATCAGACCACCGTCAATGGTATTATTATATTTAAATCAACCATATAAATTATTATGCCAAAGAACATTAAAACGCTTAAATTTATCGTTTTATTCCTATAATCACAAATCTTTACAAGAAACAAATTATTTTTTTCTTTCTTCTCTCCTTCTTATTAACTTATCTAGAGAATTCGCCCTTGATTCCAATCTTTTGAGTCTCCTTTCAAATATTTCTTTAATCGACATTGTTTCCAAATCCAGGATTATGAATAAAAGGGGTAGAGAACTTCTTTTCTACGTAGTCTCTGTACAATAAATTGTAGGTACAGAAAGGAATGACTCTACCGTCTGGAATTGCGTAATGTATTACGCACCTTTGAATCCTTTCTTTGTCTATGTTGTAAAGGTCTTGGAAATGCATGCACCCTATGAATAAAGTACTTTCAAATAGTTCAGTAAGGGCATCTTTATTGCCTTCTTTCATTATCCTCAATATAATTTTTGGAATTCTACTAGATTTTGGCATAATGTCAAAGTCTACTAGTTTTAAGAATTCTTTTGAGAGATTTGTGATGGCTTTTACTCTTCCTACCCTCCCTTTATTATTCGATTCTTCAACTAAATTACTAGTTAGTTCCAAAAAGCCCTCGACATCTATAAATCTTGTAATGGGTACCAAATTCCCGTTATCAATAAATACAAAGGTTGCTACCCCACACGCAGGATGGCAAGACGGAATAGGAACGGGGTTTTTTTCCCAGATCTCAAGGAAATCGGAAATGATGCCTACTGCCGGTATGGGATAGAAGTCTTTTTTTGTTATTGCTCCATCAGTCTGCTCTTCAACGAGTTTTAGAAAGTCAGGGATAGTTATTCTCATTTTCTTGAGTTCTTTTTTGTCTATCCTGCCAGCAAATGATACTGGTTGTACGTTTAATGACCTTACCACATCAGAGTTTTTCATAGAGAAGTTAATAAGATCCCCTATCTGATCATCGTTTACGCCTTTTACAAGGGTTGGAACCAAAACAATGCTCTTTAATCCAACCTTCCTGCAGTTTTCTATTGCTTTAAGCTTTAAAGGCAAAGCGTTAAATCCCCTTGCCTCGATATAGGGTTTCTCAGTAATTCCATCAAACTGGAGATATATAGTATTTAGACCTGATTCTTTTAATTTTTCTACGTAAGCAGTACTGTTCGCTAATTTCAAACCATTTGTGGCGATTTGAACTTGAAGAAATCCTAAGTCTTTTGCAATCTTAATCAATTCTGGAAGATCTTCTCTGACAGTTGGTTCTCCCCCACTGAACTGTAAAACTGAACAAGGAACGGGTCTTTCGTTCCTAACGGTAAGCATCATGTTAACTATTTGATCTTTTGTGGGTTCGTACAGGTATCCCTGCCTCTCTGCGTTGGCAAAACAGATGTGACAATGCATATTGCACCTGTTCGTAACATCGATGTTTGTCAATATGGTAGGAGACTTATGTTCTGGACACAAACCACAGTCGGAGGGACATCCACTCTTCCCCTCAGTCATAGGATTCTTTATTCTACCACCGTCTCTCAGATACTTCATGTGCTTAAGAAGGAGTTCTGAATCAGACCAGTATAGATCACCGAAGGTACCATGCTCGGAACAAATCTTCTCTATCTTGATCTGACCTTCGTTTTCAAATACTCTTGCCTCGATAACCTTCAAGCACTCTGGACAGAGCGATTTTGTCTTAGTGTTTTTCTCTATGTTTATCACCCCGATATTAGTTGTGGAGTAATAATAAGGCCAAATAAAAATAAAACAACCAATGTGGTGAAATGCATAATGATAGTTGCATGATTTGGAAACAATGCGGTGACGACCTCCTCATACAATCTCCCACCATCCAGAATCTTTATCGGTAGAAGGTTCATCAACCCAACTACCAAGTTAAGTATACCTACCCACTGAAATATATAAATAACTATCCATGGGTAATCGCCAAATATTTTTTTATAAGGGGGCTTCACTTCGTACGCAGTTGTGGGATAAAAACCTATGTATGCCCTTCCTTCTCTCTGGGGATGTTCTGTTGTCTTTATTGTTACCTCTCCTCTATTTGTTTTTACTTTTAATACGTCTCCTGGTCTTGTATTGTTCATATATTTTAAAAACGATTTTATATCATCAATTTTCACATCATTTAGTTCCGTTATCACCGCATCTTTTTCCAAGAGACCATAACCAGGACCGCCCTCTACTACTTCTGCTATCTCCACACCGATAGAGATCGTGATAATTGCAAACAAACTAAGATATATTATCGTAGCGAAGGCTGCAGTGATGAAATTCGACAGCGAACCGACCGAGAAAACTCTCATCCTTGATATCTTATTTGTACTCATTAAATCATCCTCATCAGGCTCTACAAAAGCGCCTACAGGCATAATGGAGAAGAAAATTATTCCAGAACTTTTAATTTTAATTTCTTCCGTCCTTGCTAATATTGCGTGAGATACCTCATGAACGACGAGGAGCACTATGATTCCAAAAATACCGTACCAGAAGGGTATAGTAATGCCTGGAATTAAGACTTGTACTGCATCTACTGGTTCTGGAGATGTAAGTACCATCCTTAAGGTCTCTATTAGCAAATAAAATACAAGTCCCATGGCTCCAAACACTGCTGTGGCAAGATTGAATTTGATGTAGACAACCCCCGCGAGGATGAGACCAGCAAAAACGGAAATGACAATTTTGTTCCATTTCTTCATGTTGAGACGATGATATGTGAGGAAGGATGCTCCTACAGCGCCTAAAGTTATGATAATACCTATTTCACCGAAGATTTTCCAAAATTTCTTATATTTAGATAAATACTCTATAAAAGATAGTCCTCTCTTGGATCTTTTTATGTATAATGGTCCGATTATTCTCTCCATACCGTGTCTTTGGGTGATGCCAACCCTTTCCAGGCCGGATATTACGAACCAGCCAATAGTTATCAGAATTATAAGGGCTATGTACTTTTGGTCTATAAGACAACCTCCATTTATAAGTGAAGAAATTCTTTATTCTTATATTTGATACTTAAAGGTTGGGTTTATATGTATTCTGCCGTATACGTTACTGCTAGTTCGAAGGAAGAGGCAAGAAAGATAAGCGAGAGTTTATTAAATGAGAGGTTCGCTGCGTGCGTAAACATATTTCCAATAAATTCCCTCTATTGGTGGGAAGGGGAAATCACAGAAGACGAAGAATACGCGATGCTCATAAAAACAAAGATGGATTTTCTGGAAAAAATTGAGGAAAAGGTGAAGGAAATTCACTCATATGAAGTTCCGTGCGTAATTTCTCTACCAATCACCTTTGGATCCAAGGAGTACTTAGCATGGATAGATAAAGAAACGAGGTGAGATCATGAAGCTAAATTTGAGAGAAGCGTATAGATTTTTGGCTCCAAGACTAACTGTTGTCGTAACAACTTATGGGGAAGATTCCAATGCTGCTCCTTTTTCTTTTGTAATGCCCGTTTCTATCGATCCTCCCTTGGTAGCAATAGCGAGTCAATTTGGTCACGACACGCTTAAGAACATAAAGGAAAATGGTGAATTTGTTTTAAATGTACCCGGAATAGACATGTTGACTAAAGTTAGACAGGCAGGAAAGAAATTGCCCTACGGAAAGAGCGAGTTAAAAGAATTTAACATCGAAACCGAAGAAAGTGATGAAGTAAAGCCCCCGAGATTAAAAAACTGTATATCGAGTTTTGAGTGTAAGTTAGAGTGGATGAAAGAAGCAGGAGACCATATGGTTATCATAGGAAGAGTTTTGAAGGCGCATGTAAGGGACGATTTATACAAAGATGGGATTCTAGATATAGATAAGGCAAAAACTGTATTACACGTATCAAGAAGTATATTCGCAACGCCAAATAAGGTAGAGGCAGAATGAAGCCTGTTTATAGAGCAGAAACTAAAGAGATAGTATATGATGATATACACTGGAGGATCTTTGGAGACAAAAGAAAAAGAGGAAGAGAGATTCTCGAATGTCTTAAAAAGAATTCTGTACATGGAATACTTCATGGAAGTATTGCGAGGGGTGATGTTAGTCCGAAAAGCGATGTAGATATCTTTATACCAAATTTAACACCTTCTTATATAATAGAAGTCTCCTTAGAAGAAAATATCCTTGGAAGAGAAATCGTCCAAGCAACTCCCTGGCAACTTATAAAGGGACATATTGAACTTGAGGAAAATACTACGGTAACTTTCCCCCTTGTAAGACCTAAAAGACTTGAGTACGAGTTTTATTTATTCGGCGGTCGCATTGATCTAAGCGGTATAAAAGAAAAAAAGAGGGTACCAGGCATAGATAAAAGATTGATGATGATAGAGCCAAATGAAAAAGGACATATAGAATACACGGTATTTGGAAGAGAGGCAGAATTAGCCAAGAAGATAGGTGTAAGCGTTGATATTGTGAAGGAAAGAATAAATGTATTGAGGAGGAGGGATACTATAGGCAGAACTGGAGTATACCTGAAGAGGAATCTATCCCCAGAGGAATCCTTTGAAGATGTCTTCAAGAAAATATTGGATAGAGATGTATCTTTAAGAAGGAGGGTATTGCAATGATACTTCACTGGGCAGATAAAATTGCAAAGGAACTTCTGGATAAAAAAGAAGAACACATAATCGCCACAGGTATAACTCCTTCCGGACCCATTCACATAGGTAACGTTAGGGAGATAATAACGGCAGATGCAATTCACACAGCATTCGGGAAAGATTCTGAGATACTCTACATAGGCGATACCTTTGATCCTTTAAGGAAGGTTTATCCTTTTTTACCTGAATATTTTGAAGGTTATGTTGGCGTTCCTTTGAGCGAACTGCCTTGCCCTTACGGTTGCTGTGAGAGTTACATTCATCACTTCCTAAATCCATTTTTAGAGGGAGTAGAAAGGCTAAATATAAATCCTAAGGTTATTCTAGCACATGAACTCTATAAAAAAGGAGAATACGCGCCTTACGTAAAAACAGTTCTTGAAAAATCGGACCGTTTGAAGAATATACTCTCTAAATTCACGGGCAGAGATCTTCCTGAAGATTGGTTCCCCTACATGCCCCAGTGTCAAACATGCAAGCGAGTGACATCAACCAAGATAACCTCTCTGAGAGGTGATAATGTAGATTACATCTGCAGTTATAATCACGAAGGAACCGCCAGCATAAAAAAAGGAGAGGGAAAGCTACCCTGGAGGGTGGACTGGCCTGCCAGATGGAAAATGTTAAACGTAACGTGCGAGCCTTTGGGAAAAGATCATGCAGTAGCTGGAGGCTCCTATGATACCGGGAAAGCTATAGTAGAAGAGATTTTTGAAGGAGAAGCACCTTACCCGGTTGTTTACGAGTGGATCCATATGAAAGGAATCGGGGTCATGTCCAGTTCAAAGGGAATTGTATTTTCAATAAAAGACTGGTTGGATGTTGCCCCTCCGGGAGCCCTAAAATACCTAATTTTAAGATCGAAAGCAAACAAACACATCGAATTTGATCCAAAAGATATACCTGATCTTATGGATAACTTCGATTCACTATGGAGGAAATACTATAACAAGGAGGCAAAAGGAGAAGATAAAAGGCTCGCCGAATTATGCGGTATAGATCAATCGAAGATAATTGTTGTTCCTTATAGATTCATGTCAGTGGTCGCTCAAATAACAGATGATTTTGAGTATATTTTAAAGATTTTAAGACGGACAGGACACATGGGAGAGGAATTCAACGAGGATTTGGTCGAAGAGAGGCTTTCACAGTCTAAAAATTGGATCGATTCATATGCGCCTGAATGGACGAAGTTTAGCCTGCAAGAGGAATTACCTGATGTCAAACTAGATGAAGAACAGAAAAAAGGTCTTAAAGTCCTTGCAGAATCCTTAGATAAGGATTTAGATGATATAGGAATGCATAATGAAATTTACAGAGTAGCGAGAGAAGACGTTGAGATGAATCCCAAAGAACTTTTTCAGGCGATTTATCTTGTTTTAATCGGTAAAAAGAGTGGGCCCAAAGCAGGCTCGTTTATAATATCTTTAGAAAAAGATTTTGTGAAGAAGAGGTTTATCGAGGCTTCACTGACTTAGTGAGTAGTCTTGTGCATTCAGGTACCTTGAAGATCGACTATTTAACTTTACCCTTCCTTTCCAGTGTTAAGAATAGGGAAGGGAAGTTAATCGTGTAAACAGTACCCTGTCTAATTATAATTGGTTCTTTTTTCATGAGAGCATCGACATTTATCTCATATACTCCAGGACTTACAATGCGAATAGTTTCGACATAAAATTCTTTGAGATCTCTATCTCCTAATATTTCGTCAAGTTCCGATCTATCTGAAATAGGCATATCTTTTAACTTGACCTCTTCTTCAGGTACTTTTTCGCTTGCTTTTTCAACGGTTCTCACGAGGGCAAAGAATCTACTTCCGCATTCTGTACAACCTGAGAGAAGGGTTGGCGATCCTTCCTCGTATTGCGTCTTACATTTTATACATATGTGCGGCATCACAAATCCCCTGGTCTAGCGAGCATAGAGAGAAAATCAGGCTCCTTTTTTATGGTTTCAACATAATTTGTCGGTCCTATTATAGTTATCCCTTTAGACTTAGAGTCAGCAATCAAGGGTCCAAAAAGCTTCTTTATACCCTTTTTCTTCGCGTCTCCCTGAACCCTGTATACTTCTATACCATGAAACTTATCCATGTCTATCTCTCTCATTGTAGTTTCGATTAATTCAGCCTCCTCTATAGGATGTAGTCCTTCCTCCAAAACAACTATGGTCCCGTTCTTTACTCTGTTCATTATGTATTCTATCTTTTCCATAGTCGTCTTTTCAGATAGGATCTTTGATGAGACGAAGTCAAGTTGGATTCCTTTAGTCAACTCATAACCCCCTTTTAACTTAGATATTTGACGATTGCCTCGTATAAGATGTCTAAGTTCTCTCCATTTAGAGCAGATATGGGCACCACTTTGTGCTGAGGAAACGCAGTAGTTATCAATACTGGATTTGCTTCAGGAAGGTCTGTCTTGTTTGCGACTATGATGATAGGAATATCTCTTGCCTCAAGATTTCCTATTATAGTTACATTTACCTGGGTGAAAGGATCATCTGCTGAGTCCATAACCGTTAAAACCGCATCAACATGATCTAACCATTTTATTGCCTCTATTACTCCTTTTGTTGCCTCTTTTGCCCTTTCTTGCGATTCTTTTTCATCAAGACCGAAGTCCATGAATCTACGGTAATCTACTTTTGTATCGATGCCTGGCATGTCCAATATGTTCATTAAAAGTTCTTTTCCTCCTGACTTAATAGTTATTCTCTCTTTCTTCTGTACGTGCTTGGTTTCGTGAGGAACCACCGATACCTCACCCACTTCTTTTCCTGTCCAATCCTTGGCAATCCTATTTGCGAGGGTAGTTTTACCCGCGTTGGGAGGTCCATATATTCCTATTCTTATGGGTCTTTTCACGAACAAGTTCGTCAACTTTTTCATTATTCTCGATAACATTTTACTTCAAACCCCCAATAGATGATTCAACGAATAGGGCCAGTTGGTTGCTTGTATAAGTAAGATCTCGGTTCTCCTGTCCTCAAAAGTTCATCTTTTTCAAACATTTTGCTTAGAACAACATTTAGAGAAGCGGATTTTATCGGAATACCCCTTCCCAACAACTCTTTTTTAATCTCTCCAAATCTTCTGTGTTCTTTGAAAAATCCTTCGTTAATTAACTTTCTTATTTCAGCGGTAATACCTATTTGAACGTCTCTTATGAGCATCGCACCAAGCCTGATAGATTCTTCTCTGGTTAGACCTGTAGCCTTAATGGGTTTGTTGAAGGATATTACCTTCAAACCCTCTTCTTCGAATATTGAGATTTTTAACCCAGATTGAGTTCTCATCTCCATTTAATCACCAAAAGAAATTGTATATAACATCTATATATACTTTTCTTGAATCTAAAAGCTTATTTTGCTTTAAGACCTACTATTAATCGTTTTTAGAGTGACTATTAAGTTTTGCTTCAAAACGTTAGAGAAATATTAATAAGATCAATTCTGAAAAAGTCTATATATTACTCTGTAATATGTTACTCTGTAAACTTAACATAAGTGATATAAATGAAGTTAACATGGAAGGGAATCTGGAAGAAAGGTGAGGTTACAATAGAAGCAGAGACTCCAGAAGAACTTTTAGAGACTTTAGAGAGACTAAAATCAATAAGTGACATAGAAGAACCTCTAAAAGAGGAAATTATACAAACTGAGGCTGTAGAAATTCCAGAGATATCAGGCAGTGTAGGTTGCTCTGAGGCCATACGGACCATACTACAGAGTCCGTGGGGTAGAAGGGAACCAAGAACTATGAAAGAAATTACAGATATACTTAAGACTAATGCTCTATACTTTACAGATGGAAGTGTCTCAGGGGTGCTTACCAACATGGTAAAGAGAGGAGAACTTAGAAGAATCAAAAAAGAAGGAAAGTGGGCGTACATACATCCCAAGTAGCAACGTGGCTATGGAACGTGGCTCGTTCCATCCGCAACGAACTTTTTAAAAAAGTTCGATCAAAAGCAGCGTGGCTTGCTGCACCCGCAATATTATAAAAGATTATTTTATAACGGCACAAGAGGGGTTTTTCCACTTTAAATTTTACTTTCCACTCTAAATTCTATATGGGGGTGTAGAGAGGGGGCGATTGCCCCCTTCTATGGGGGTTTAGAAAGGGGGTGGTTACCCCCTTCTTTATATGGGGGGATAGGATAAAGTCAGTATAATTTACGATATAACCCCCTTCTTTTCAGTATAAAATGTATTATTAGCCCCTTCTATACTCGCAGATTTCTAACTTTTCCTAAAAATGTGCCGTCAAGAAGGTAAACATCCCCATCATGCAGTTTTACACAACCTGATCTTAATATAGGTCCCAGTAATTCGTCCTGATTAATTGTGTTGAAGGATATACCACCAACCAAGGGATTGAAGGCAGGCATTATCATTACTTCTTCAAGCCTAACAGAGACATATTTCTCTTTCTTTTTTTGAATAAAACTGTGCATTAGGATTTTTTTATCTACTTTAGACCTTATCCACGCGGATTCGTTGCTAATTCCTCCGAGTTCATCTTTAAATTTTATCTTTGGGTGGTTATGACCTATTATCAAAATATCTGAGTCAAGAAGATTGGGTTTCGGCCAAGTATGTCCATGCAGAAGCCCAATTTTTTCATCATTTTTTATCATTATACCCCTTCTATCCCTTATTTCTATATTTTCTGGAACCAGTTTATCTATTCTCCCATCATGATTGCCAGGTAAAATTTCTACCCTAGTATACTTCGCCAGAGACTCTAAAAATCCCGGAATCTCCTTCATTTCCTGTTTCGGTATGGCAGGGATATTGTGTTTTATATCTCCCAAAAGGATCAGTCTATCGATTCTATAGTCACCGATTAAATCAAGAATCTTGTTTCTTATTTCCTCTGTTTGACTCTTTATTTTTATACCGCTCATCTGGAACTCATGCTCAATACCCAAGTGAATGTCAGCGATGACAAGAATGTTTTCTGAAGATTTTATTAGGAGTGCCGGTGCGCCAAATATAGGTTGAATGGACATCTTACACCTCAGTCAATCTTTTTTACTCTCCCGATTCTGGGTTCATAAAGAAGTCCTTCGGAGAGCAATTTATTAATGCAATTATCTATCTCTTCTTCATCCTCATCAATCTCTAGTTTCAATCTTTCAATTTCTACGCCGTTTTGATTTTGGAGACGCGTTATTATCTCTAAGATTTCTTCTCTCAGTTTATCCGCTTTTTCAATAGGTTCTATGAACTCTAATAACATAGATTCCATGACTCTCTTAAGCATCTCAATGTATCTCTCTGTTTCTGTTTTAATATCCATATTTCTTAAATTTTTAATGCCTTCTAATGTAATCGTGGGAAGATTGTAGAATTTTAAGACTTCTTTTAATTCTGGTAAGTCACCTGAAAATTCTTCTGCTATTTTTATGGTCTTAATCCTTTCCAAAGTTCTTCTGGTAGTTTCGACCAGCCAAGCATCCCTGTCTCTCTTTTCTACCAGATTAACTTTTTTTGCAATAACACATGGGATCCTTGATTTATCATGGTCCATATAACTTATATTTCCTAATATCGCGAAAAAAACAGGATGTTCGGTATCGGTAACAAGTTTAAACTCCTTAGGTACGAGTACAGTGAAAAATCCAGTCGGATCAGCTATTTTTAAAACATAAAAGTTTCCCTTGTAGTAACCCTCCACCGAAACTCCCACAATGAAGATCTCTTTAATTAAGGCACCTAATCTACTTAACGCAAACTCATTTACGAATAAAACCTCATTTAGTTCTTGAGCAAAAACTAAGGTAGGCATCTTATCCCTTCAAATCATTTATAAAGCGGATTACGTCCTCTTTAGTTATTTTAAAAAACTCTATACTACTTACATTCATCTTGTATCCCTTCTTTCCCCTTATGACATCTCCTCTGACGGTCACAAATCTGCATAAGAAGTCTTCGGTGAGTTCTTGATGGATACTATCCTCTCGAAAGAAATGAACCTTCGGGTATTTCTTAGGTTCTCTCGTCCTATAGTAACAAGTTATATCTCCAGTGCCATCATCGAGTTCGAAAATCATCTTAATATCCCTTTCTGGTTTTACAACTCCGTGACCATCGCATACAGTTCCGCTTAAAATACGCATGCAATGGGGACACTTATGGATGAATGAGCTCCTTGTGCTAATATCTTTTACAAACCCTTTTATTGAAATATTGAAGTAGGAAGAGTTTTTTAACTCAAATATAGATTTAAAGATGGGTTCATCTTCATATTTAGACAAGCGTTCATCAAAAAATCTTTCAATAGAACTTTCTTGGGAGATTTTTATCCTTGGGATGCCAAACAATCCTTCAGTAGATACTTTTCTTAGTAATATTACATCTCCCTCTGAAAAATCAAATCTTCGCGAAGATATAAAGGGTAATTTCCCGGTTTCGTCCCTTAAAATGCCAACAGTTATTTCTTTATTAAATTTTTTACTTTTCTTTGCCTTCAAGACTTTTCCAACTAAGGAAATGTCTTTTTCATAACTTTTTATTGAGTTTATTTTTCTTAAATCATGCATTTTAAATACTCACTCGGCATCTTGTTTGCTCCTTCTTCGATTATGTATTACTGACATCTTCGGGCATATTGGACTAGTTGGACGAATATATATCTTTGTAACACTTTCTTCAATTGTTTTTCTTACCTTATAATTTTGCATATTTTCCCGATAAAAAGTCATAAATAACAAATTAACTATGAGTGTGGGTAAGGAGGAGAAAAATTGAAAACGGGAACGTTAATAATTCTTTATTTCTTAGTTCTGGTTTGTATAGCACTCATTGGTTGGATAGTGCCGTTATGGTTCCATAATTTTTATGGAAGTACGGTTTCAACCGGAGTTTATGTGGTTTTCCACGTTCTCATAGGTCTATTAGCATTTCTTGCCCTATTTTACTTCATTGCACTTCAACCTGAAGATTTATTTTAATGTAAATTGCGGTGTTTTAAGGTGGACTCGCCGGGATTTGAACCCGGGGCCTCCGCCTTGCGAAGGCGGCGCTCTTCCGACTGAGCTACGAGCCCTTCAAATAGGTATTTTGTCACAGAAATATCATGTAAAAATTATCTTATACCATATAAAAATATTATTATAGATCTCCATCCAACTTTACAACTTCTATCCCGGCTTCTTTTAAAAGATCTATTCCTTCTAAGTCGGAGTATTCGCCCGAGACTACAACACGCTTAATTCCTGCATTTATTATCATCTTTGCACAAATCTTGCAGGGATAACCTGTTACGTATAAGGCAGCGTCTTTGCTAGACTTTCCGTGGAAGGCACACTGGATAATAGCGTTTTGTTCGGCGTGTACTCCCCTACAAGTTTCATGACGAGTGCCAGATTCTATTTCAAGTTCGTCTCTCAGGCATCCAACGTCTAAGCAGTGAGGCATACCTCTTGGGGCACCATTATATCCTGTAGATATAATATGCTTGTCTTTTACAATTACAGTACCGAAATTACGTCTCAAGCAAGTAGATCTCTGCGCTACGACCTCTGCAATCTTCATGAAGTACTCATCTAAACTAGGCCTACTCATGATGCACCTCTTGTTTATGTAAGTAGTTGATAAATCCTTTTTGTTATGAAAAAAATTATTTGTTTCGATGAATTATTAGTATGTGATACCGATGATAGTCACGATAGGAAACGCATCTTACGACCACATAACAATCCAAGGCGAATCTAGAGAGCAAATGGGCGGGGCTGCGGTTTATTCTGCTATTGCGGCAAATATATTCGAAGATATAAAGGTAGGGATCTGTTCTAGAATTGGAAGAGACTATCCAAAAGAGTACTTAGTAATGTTAAAGGATCTTGGGTTGGACTCGAGGGGCTTAAAACAGGTATCTGGCAAATCAACCCATTTTAAAATAAGGTACGATCTCATAGCAAGTGCAATATATGAAGACGCGGTTTATGGATGCGGTCTCTGGCTAAATCCTTCCGATATCCCTCTTTACTATTTTAAAAAAGCAAGAGGCTTTCATATAACTCCAAACAATCCTAATAAACAACTTAGATTCATAGAGACAATTAGAGAGAAAACGAATTCCATAATCTCCGTTAACTCTCATGAATATTACGTTAAAAGATACAAAAGACAGTTAAAAGATGTTATCGAAAAATCGGATGTATTCATAATCAACGAAAGAGAGGCTCTTGAACTTACAGATACAAGAGTGGGGGATAACGCGGCTAAAATACTCTATGAGGATTATCCAGATACCTGTGTTGTAATAACTTTAGGAACCTTAGGATGCATTCTCATTTCAAAAGGAGATTATGATATTGTGACTTCTATGTTCAATCCTAACGTAAAAGACCCTACGGGGGCTGGAGATTGCTTCTGCGGCTCTTATTTGGGAGGCTATATGCTTACAGGAAATGAATTCCGAGCAGCAATAGTAGGCAATATAGTTTCCAGTTTAAAAACAGAGAACTGGGGTTTTGAGAGTCTCAGAGACTTGAGAATAAAAAGAATTGAAGATCTCTACAAACTCATAATATCAAGAAAATCAGACTTGTCCACTGGACAAAAGTTGCTTACTGAGTATTTTCGCTTATAGTTCCTTTAGTAGGTTAGGATAGGGATAGTTAGGGAATTGATATTTTCAAGAGTGGGTTTTCTATTTTGTGATATTAAAATTACATCCACTTCTCTCGAAAGTAGGTGCGAGCGAATAGATTTGGCGTAGAGTCCAGGATTTTGTACATTACACTCTCTTATTGTACAATCAATGACGTTTGGGAATTTCAAGATAGTATCCTCAAATACTCTAAAAAGACTCAGAGTTTCAATGTCTTTTTCGTTGTGAAGAAGGAGAACGTCTAACAACTCATTGCTTTCAAGCGTCTCATAAAGGTTTTTAAAGATAGATATTCCTATTCCTGAATCAACTACAAGAAGGTATATTTTATTTTCTTTTCTGTTTGGTTCCTCTTTCGATCTACTGATGATTTTTCCTAGCATACCATATAATATTTTGACATTATAACCCCTTATATTTTACCTGAACGAATATGGGGGAAAATCTTGCAAGATTAGTGCGATCGATTAGTTAAATAACGGGTAAACAAATCTGAAGAAATTTAATCAAAGTTGATTTCTAGTTCTTTAATTAGTTTTTTTACTGTATACTTTTTTTGTGAATCGGGTTTAGTTTGTTTCTAAATATTCTTTTACCAATACTTTATCAAGATCTTCTGGTGAAGTTTGGAAAAAATTTCCTTCGCAGATCTTTGCCAATAACTTCCCAAACTCGATTTCAACATCATCAGGACCTTCGTAAATATTCACTACGTTAAGTTTTATCCCTTCTTCTTTTAGCTCCATCGCTGCTTTCACAGCGTTTTTATAACTATCATAATCATCTTTACTCAGCCCTTCTGGTGAAGCTTGATAGAACGTATGTGTAGTCTTATAATTACTCGTACCATAACTATCCATGGTTGCCTTGAGCTTTTCTAGCGTCTTTGTTATTTGTTCGGGTATTTCTCCTTTTATAGGGTCATATCCACGTGGTTGACAATCTGAAACTAAAAATACATATTTTTTCCCTTCTGCCTCTGATAAAATCTCTTTTGAATATTTTAATGCTCCTGATATATTAGTTCCAGGGAGCACTTCTTGATTCAGCAATTCATCGGGATTTAGTTTATAAGGTTTATGACAAAATGCTGTTAAGAAAATTTTATTTTCTTCGCTTCTTTTTTCTAATTCTAAGAGGGTTAAAGCTGCCTTTTTAGCAACCCATAATTTTTTGCCCTTCATCGAGATACTTACATCTGTAGCAATAACTATGGATTTTCTAGGATTTTTTGTTTTTGTTTTCCAAACTCTCAAATCATCATGTTTAATAGAAGAGAAAGTAGAATCTCTTGCTCCAGCATCGATCATTGATTCTAAAACAATCGAATCATAAGAATCGCCAAGTTCGTAATCTCTCTGCTCATCAGAAAGTTCGTACCCGTGATTAGATGTTACTTCTCCTTCAAGGTTCTCTAAGATTTCGTCGAGAAATTTTCTTCCTAAAGCATCGACTGTTTTCTTTGTCCAAAAATATCCATCTGCAGTAGTTTTTAAGTAACCTTTCTTTTTAAGTAATCCTAATATTGCTTTAAATTCTATTTTTGGAACTATTTCTTCAGAATGCTTACCTTCTTTGCCAAAGGTTTTATCATTATTCCCAGTAAGATTAAGTTCCCTGTATACTCCTCTATATAAGTCTCTGACGATGATAAGTTCTCTGAGACGTTGAGG
This sequence comes from uncultured archaeon, assembly GCA_964347835.1. Lineage (GTDB taxonomy): Archaea > CAYFZR01 > CAYFZR01 > CAYFZR01 > CAYFZR01 > CAYFZR01. Next base: position 5,987 of record CAYFZR010000052.1, on the reverse strand, counting down.
AATTAATTTGCAAATCCTTTCAAGCCCTTTGTTTTTTTTAATCAACCTATCTCTTTTTTCTAAAATTCTCTGCAATAAATCGCTATTTAGCTCTAATAAAGCCCTATATTTTTGTATTATTGGCCTATCATCCTTTGATGGTTCTTTAGATTTTTTCGGAAGCTTCCCTAATTTTAATATACTTTCCTTACCTTCGCTATATTCTACTAACTCTTTAATTGCATTTTCAATCTTGGTTTCATCTATTCCTCTTAAAACCGATTCAAGCGCACACGGATCTATTTTTCTGTAGATATCTTTAAATTTTGAAATTGCTATTTCAATTTTTTTCCTGAATTTCCGAATAAATTTATAGAAATCATTACTGCGATTGAATCTTGGAGTGTATTTGTCTTCTTTCAACAATTCTTTCTCAAGTTCTTCAAGTGCTTGCTTTGCTTCCTTTTTCATCCAAGGGCCCCTTTATAGAGGTTGAGAATTCTCTTATACGCAGATAAACATACAATAATAGTTGTAAAGAGAAACAAATGCTTTTTCCATAGATTTTTTAGCCCTGATTCCTATATAATCCTTCTCTTTTCTCTCATAAGAAATATATAACCAAGTTAAATAATGATGCTAAAAAAATAAAACATAATTGATTATCGCAATATTTATCTTGAATTATTCTTAATCTGAATTGAGGTGAAAGTATGACAAATGGAGGAGCGTTTTTTGGCAACTTCTGGATTTTTATTTTTATACTGTTATTCCTTGTTCCCCAGTTTCAAAGAACAATGAGGAATATAGCAAGACAGAATAAACTAAAAGAGATTGCAAAAAAAAGGGGTTCGCAGGTAATAACCCTCATTCACAGACAAGAAACAATAGCCTTTTTAGGAATTCCCCTTACTAGATACATAGATATAGACGATAGTGAAGAGGTCTTGAGGGCAATTCGCCAGGCTCCAAAGGATGCTTCAATCGATCTTATCGTTCATACTCCTGGAGGCATAGCTCTAGCAGCTACACAGATAGCCTTGGCCTTAAAGGACCATCCGGGAAAAACAACTGTATTTGTACCTCACTATGCCATGAGCGGAGGTACATTAATAGCTTTAGCAGCGGATGAGATCTGCATGGATGAACATGCTGTTTTAGGTCCTGTAGATCCACAGTTAGGGGATCAGACAGGTATGTGGCCTGCCACTACCGTATTAAAGATCACCGAGAAGAAAGACATAAACGAAATTGATGATAAGACCCTGATAATGGCTGAGGAATCAAAAAAGGCAATTGATCAGATGAACAATCTTGTCAGAGAATTGGTAGAGAATAAAATGAGCGATAAAGAGATAGAAAAGATAATTGAGGTATTGGTAAGTGGAAAATATACTCACGATTATCCAATAACAGCCAAAGAAGCTAAAAAGCTGTTGGGAGCATGCATAATGGATGATTTTCCAAAAGAAATATACGAACTGATGAGATTATATAAGATGGATATAATGCCAAGGAGACCGGGTGTAGAATTCGTTCCTATTATGCCCAAGAAGGTGAGGTAATTCGCTGCTTAGAGTTCCTCATATATAGGGAGATTCTCATCGGTATACATTAGAATCTGAAGATAGGGTCACATAAACAATTACTAATGCTGCGGGTAAAAAGAAGGAATCACCTTATGATCTTTACCCCGTGGTCATCGATCTTAAAGGGAAAAACCTCAGTAGTATGCTTTGTAGCGTGCATTCGATCAACCCAAACATATCGTTTTGTTTGCTTGGTTTTCCACGTCTTTCACACTTATAATAGTATATCTCTTCGGCAGGAGTTAAAAACAATTAACAAAGATCATCCTACAGATATACTCCTGATAGCCTGGACAACCGCTTTTTTACTGGGCACGCCGGAAAAATAAACGGTTCCATTTATTGCTATGGTCGGTGTGTTTGATACATTAAGATCTCCGGCACGCTTTTTGCCTACCTTTGTAGAGACATCTATCTCTTGAACGATTACACTATCAAATTCTCTGGAGGCACGCATAACAACATCCAGGGCATAAGGACAGTAACGGCAAGTAGGAGTTGTGAAAACTTCTATCTGAATCATTATACAACCTTTTTGATCCTGTTTCCGATTTCAATCAGTTTATTGGCATAATCTCCTATAATTTCTATTCCCTGTCCTGTATGCATGTTTATATTTTCGTCTCTAGCATTAAGCACTATAGATAGGTCTAGCCAGTTATCCCTAACTTGATAGTTAATCATGTATTCTGATGAGAGAGTATCTAAAGCGCGATTAATGTCTCCATTGAGTTTTAAGGGTAAATGCAAGGTTATGTTGTTAAATTCCCCATACTTATCCTTATTAAGATATATTCTTATCAATTTATCTTCTACATAGCCGAAGAAGTAGTCTGTCCCTTTTTCAAACCCTATTTCTTCGAGTTTGTCGATCGCTCCGGTAGGAACATCGTCTACGATACATCCGCAGAGTCCCCTGCCTAACTCCTCTATTTCCTGTTTCTTCCTAAGCATATCGAGGAATCTTTCTGTTTTAAAACCTATAACCATCTCTTTTTCACTATAGGGACCAAATAATCTTGCTCCTTGACATAGCATGGTTACATTAATTCCGTTCTCCATATAGGGCTTGGCAGTTGCCTCTCCACATACTGCCCTCTCACCCTTAAAGCATGCTACCATAGATTCTTTTTCTTCTTTGTAAATTATTCTCGATATCTCCATAACTTGTATAGGGGCCAGTATAGTTAGGATTATGTCAGGATCTTCGATCTCTCCTAAAGGCGCTATCATAATGGCTTTTGTGTTGGCAGGTTTTATTCTTGGCTCTATATCGCCATAAGTCGGCTCTCTAAATCCAAGAGTAAATAAACAGTTTGGACATGAGAAATTTTTGCTATCCAAGGTAAATTTTTCTCCCAACAAAGCAGATCTCTTTACGAACTGACAGTAACGGAGGGGATCATTTATTTCAGTAATACTGCCAGGGCTATCTTTCAGTAATTTAACTCCGACAGGATCATATTTGGTTCTGAAATGCTCTCTAAACTCTTTTTTTATCTCATTCCATTTTACTGGCATATAATCACTCCACCGGTATATCGTGCTTCTGAGCGAGATCTTTGAAGGAATTTGCCACGTATTCTACCTGAGGCCAACTTAAGCCATACACAGAGAGTTTGAAATGCTTGGTTAACCCTGATTGTATGCCTGTTATTCTCCTATCTTTCATTTCATCATAGAGAAACCATCCCTTTCTGGAATGTTTTTTCGCAACACTATGAAATGAAGGTGCTTCTAAATGAACTAAATGATGTTCTTTGGGCTTTACACCGAGTTGATGTACATCTTTAATCTTTTCAAGTTCATTTATAAGAAATGTCGTCTTTTCTACCTCATCATCCCAGTGATTTACTCTTTCTACAACGGTAGGAAAGCTTGCCATTAGTGTAGCAGACGTAACACCCATGGCTGGAGAGCATCCAAACAGACTAACTTCCTTACGAGGGAACGAACGACCGCTCCAGGTACCCTTTATTTCCGACTTCTTGAATACCTTGTCCACGTATTCATAGTTAGTAGCAAGGATTCCCATGGGTGCGGCGGCAGCCCAACTCTTATGGCCGCTGCAAGCAATAAAGTCCGCCTTCAATTTTTTACCCGAAACCGGCATTACGCCAGCAGTATAAGCAGCATTTAATAAAAAAGGAATATCATATTCTTCTGCAATATCCCCAACCTTTCTTGCGTCACATAGGTTTCCATAAATATAGTCCACATGGGTGAGTACGAGAAGATCTGGGTATTTACCGGTATCTTTTTTTACTTCTTCAATTTTATCTGCGTAAGCATCTAGGTCTATCTTGTACTCAGGATACCCTGAGTGAGGGACCTCAACTACATTTATTCCGGCGGCTTCAGCAGATAGATAGGTCGTATAATGCGCGAGAGAATCAATAACGACAGTGTCGCCTTTCTCACAAACAGAGTTGAATACTACCCACTTCGCATGTCTACATCCTGCTGTCAATCTTGCCTCATCCATGTCCAAGAATTCTGATACATCTTTCAAAAATTCTTGTACAGGGGGGTTTTCCAACAAATCTATTCTTCCAACCAGACAATGGTCACACATGCTGTATCCATCGCCATAATCTACTAGAATCCTCCTTGCCTCTTTGGTAAGTACTCCACCCCTTTGTATTGGTTGTATATTTACGTAACTCTCCTCTATAGTTCTGGAAATATCAGCGTATCTTTTTAGGCGGGAAACATCCATGCTTAGACCTCGCTGACCTTAACATATAGGTGCCAAAGTTCTTCGTCAACTTGATCGAGAGATATAATCTCATGACCTTCTCCCTTTAAACTTCTGGGAACATTTTTAGTAGCGGGTTCGTGGTCTAATATTATTTTGAGAGTCTTTCCCGGTTCCATGGTCTCTACCTTCAATTTTGATTTCACAAAGGTGTACGGACAAACTTCTCCCCTGAGATCCAGAACTTCATCTACTTCCATACTATCACCTATATGCATACCTGTCCGTAGTCAAACATCTCCACGTCTTTAATGGTTGGAGAATCACCACATACAACACATTTAGGATCTCTCTCAAGTTTTATTTGCGTTATGTCTCCGTGAAGCGCGTCAAATATTAGTAGTCTGTTTTTCAGTAACTCGCCGATCCCCACGATATACTTTATTACCTCGTTGCTTTGCATGAGTCCGATTATCCCGGGTACAATCCCGAGTACGCCACCTTCTGCGCAACTCGGAACAAAACCTTCTGGAGGGCGCTCTGGAAATACACATCTGTAACATGCAGTCTCGTGAGGTATGAATACTGATACTTGCCCCTCAAATCTAAATACACTTCCGTAGAATAAGGGTTTGTTTAATATGACGCAAGCATCATTGACCAAGTATCTTGTAGGAAAGTTGTCTGTACCGTCTACAACTAAATCGTACTCTTTTAACAAATCAAGAACGTTATCTGGACTCAATAATATTTTATATGTGTTTACGGTGACGTTTGGGTTGATCTCTATCAATGTATCCCTTGCGGAATCTATCTTATCCCTACCGATGTCTTTTGTTCCATGGAGTATCTGCCTTTGAAGGTTGCTTATATCAACCACGTCGAAGTCTACCATTCCTATTGTTCCAACCCCTGCCGCAGCAAGGTATATTGAACTGGGGGATCCTAAGCCTCCTGCTCCAATTATAAGTACCTTAGCATCCCTCAATTTCTTTTGACCCTTCCCTCCTACTTCTTTAAGTATTATCTGCCTGCTGTACCTCTTGATCTCCTCTTCTGTAAACTCGAACATATCGGTAACCCCAAAACAACAGTAGATTACTTACTAATAAATAATTGTATGCGGCAAGTATTGCCAGTTATAATATCGTTAGAAAATAATATATCCGAATTAAGATAGCTTCTGGTAAGATTCCAAAACTTTTAAAACATCTAAGTGGATTTTTAATGTTTAGAGAGTAATGAGGCGAAAAGGCTTGTTCTTCCTCAAAAAGATAAAAGGAAAACTATTAAAGGGCGCAAGAGTATATAACGGCTTCTTATTTGGAGATGTCGATGATATGTCCTCTTGGATGAAACGTGGGTTAAGATGCAGAGGTATATGGGCTTTAGGGGATTCACAGACTGGAAAGTGGGTAATAAGGATTTCTCCTAACTCCTTTCTTCCCGCAAGAGAGCCCGATGAGGTGATTAAACTGCTTTCAGTTTGGGTTCTGCACGAGTTGACCCATGCTCTGGGCAGACATCTACATCCATTGGGCGAGTTGGCAACAGAGGAAGCCGATAAATGGAATATTTACTTAAAGAGATTAGTTTCTTGGTGCGAATAGAAATTTTTAACGAAAAAAATTAATCAAAAAATAATAAAGAAAGAATGTTAGTTTAAAATGACTATCCGGTTACGCCGCCAACTATTTTCAGAAATTCCTCTCTCTGCCTAT